>NZ_JACAEU010000150.1:0-131207 GCF_013388695.1 Fischerella sp. | reverse complement strand
ATCAACCGCGCTAACTTGGGTATGGAAGTTATGCACGAGCGCAATGCTCACAACTTCCCTCTCGACTTGGCTAGTGCTGAAGTTGCTCCTGTTGCAATCAGCGCTCCTGCTATCAACGGTTAATCTTCATGTAGAGACGCGATATATCGCGCCTCTACTAGATAAATAAAAGAGCGTCCTCCGAAAGGGGCGCTTTTTGTTTGTGTTTAATTGCAGTAAAAGGGACTGGGGATTGGGTTTTCACGCGTAAAAATTTTGGTAATTAATTGTGCTTACTGCTTTTGCTGCGAATAATTTTTACCGTGATTTAAAATCCCGTAATTGGGGCTAAAAAGTAATGCTAATAGAAATAATGCCGATACTACTAAAACAATAGCCGGCCCGGAGGGTAAATTATAAAAATAACTGAGGTACATACCGCTGATACTAGAAATTACCCCAATTACTGCTCCTAAAATCATGACTTCGTGCAGGCGTTTAACTAATAAATAAGCGGTTGCTCCTGGTGTAATTAACAGTGATAGTACGAGAATAACACCAACGGCTTTCATGCTGGCGACAATTGTTAAAGCAATTAGCAGCATCAGTCCAAAGTTGAGCCGATTTACTGGTAAACCTGCTGCTTGAGCACCTAAAGGATCAAAGGTATAAAATAGCAGTTCTTTGTATAACAAAAAGACCACTATGAACACTATGGCAGCAATGATGGCTGTGTCTCGCACATCTTGTGCAGTCACGCCGAGAATATTGCCAAAGAGAAAGTGATTGAGGTCAATTTTATTTTCTTTTTGAATTACGGTAATCAAAGTTATACCAAGGGCAAAGAATGCCGAAAAAACTATTCCCATTGCTGCGTCTTCTTTAATGGGCGATCGCGTTCTGATCAAGGCGATGCACATTGTACTGACGACACCCGCAATAAACGCGCCAATAAAAATATTACCTCCCAATAAAAAAGCGATCGCCAGTCCCGGCAAAACCGAGTGACTGATAGCATCACCCAGCAAAGCTAACCGCTGCACCATCAAGTAACTACCCACAACAGCACACAACATGCCTACTAAAATGGCGATGACAAGCGATCGCTGCATAAAGCCATACTGTAAAGGCTCAATCAACGCTTGCAGTAATTCATAATTCATAATTCATAATTCATAATTTTTATGCTGCCTCTTTCCAAAAGATTACATTACCACTGTAGGCGCGGGACAAATTTTCTTCAGTTAATACCTGCTGTCGAGAACCTGTAGCAATTACTTCGCGATTTAATAAAATCAACTCATCAAAATGAGTGATAGATTCCCCTAAGTCATGGTTGACAACAAGAACTATTTTTCCAGCAGCAGCGAGTTCGTGAAATACTTCAAAAATGACTGACTGAGTTTTCTGATCGATACCCACAAACGGCTCATCAAAGCAAAAAATTTCCGCTTCCTGTGCTAAAGCACGCGCTAAAAATACCCGTTGTTGCTGTCCTCCCGAAAGCTGTCCGATGGGACGGTTACGGTATTCAATTATGCCTACTCTTTCCAAAGCAGCTTTTGCTACCTGCCGACTCACTGTACTAAAACTACGCAACCAACCTGTTTTCTTCACCCTTCCCATCATCACTACATCCCAAACTGTAGCGGGATAAGTCCAGTCTATTTGACTGCGTTGCGGTACATAAGCAACTTTCTCCAGTTGCTGTGTCAAAGGTTTTTCTTTATACAGCACCGTACCGCTACTGGGAACTAACCCCAACATCGCCTTCATCAAAGTGCTTTTACCAGCACCATTGGGGCCAAATATACCTGTTAGTTGTCCTGCTTTCACAGTACAGTTTACGTCCGTGAGGGCTTCTACTGCCCGATAATGCACGCTTAAATGGGCAATGGTAATGGCATCGTTAGCATCAGTATCAATAGATGTTATCGCTGGAGTGAGCATTTCTACTGTTCGTTTCTGGAGTAGAGTTGGCTGTAAAAATATGGTTTCCATAATTATGTTTTCATAGTTCTTACTTCAGCTTACTATAAAAATGAAAAGAATATGAAAACATCTATAGCTGGGATAATGTTGAACATACATGAAGCTAATGCTACAGGCGGAAGGCACAAACAAGTCAAAAGTCAAAAGTCAAGAGTCAAGAGTCAAGAGTCAAAAGATTCCTCCACCCTTCCCCTCTCACCCTCCCACACCCCCCACACTTCCCACACTCCCCACCCCTCCCCCTCATCACTCTGGTGGCAGCAATTCCCCCATCACCTATGTCTGGGAATAGTTTTACCGCTTGCGTTATTTGGTTGTACACCATCGAATTCTTCTAACCCAGCGGCAGATGGCAAGCCGCAAGTTGTAGCAACTAGCACTATTATTGCCGATCTGGCTGAGGAAGTTGGCGGAGACGAAATTCAGCTAAAGGGAATTCTCCAACCGGGTACAGATCCGCATGTTTACGAACCAAGACCACAAGATAGTAAGTTTTTAGAAGAAGCGGACTTGATTTTGTATAACGGTTACAACTTAGAACCTGGACTAATTAAGTTAATGAATGCAGCAGGAACTAAGGCGCGGAAGTTAGCGGTGGGAGAGGTAGCAAAGCCGTTACAACTGGAAAAAAGCAAAGGCGAGGTAGTCCCAGATCCGCACGTTTGGGGTGATGTGAAAAATGCGATCGCAATGGTGAACGCGATTCGGGATGCTTTAATTGAGTTATCACCAGAAGACAAAGCAGAATTTACCCAAAACGCGCAGCAACTTACTACGGAATTAAAGCGGTTAGATACCTGGATTACTCAACAAATTCAAACTATCCCTCCAGATAAGCGCAAACTTGTAACCACCCACGATGCATTTCAATATTACGGACGCGCTTACAACATACCAATTGCAGGTACATTAATTGGTATTAGTACAGAAGAACAACCCAGCGCTCAAACAGTCAAGCAACTGGTAGAGTCAATTAAAAAAATAGGTGTTCCGGCGATTTTTGCGGAAACTACAATTAACCCTGCTTTGATTAAAACTGTAGCGCAAGAAGCAGGGGTGAAATTAGCACCGCGTCAACTTTATTCTGATTCCATTGGTGCGCCTGGAAGTGATGGTGATTCTTATAGCAAAATGATGCAGGCGAATACACAGACTATTGTCGAAGCATTGGCAGGAAAGTACACGCCGTTTCAATCTGCTACTTCAAAGAAAAATTGATATCCTCTGGGCATTAGCTTGAACTGGCAAATGTGTTACCAAGTTCCAGCTTGGTAATGAGGGGATTTTGATTCGCTGGTAGTACTTGTACTATATCTGGTTCCCAGCCAGAGAAACGCCTACTCTTCTACTATTTCAAATAAATCTTCTAACAACACATCAAACGTCTGAGCTAATTTTTTGAGGGCAGTCAGGTCAACAGTTGACCTTTGCGGCAAGCGCATGTAAGTTTTTACCGTACCATATGGCACACCTGAGCGATCGGATACTTCCTTAATCGTCCACCCTTCTTTGTCAGCAAATTCTTGAATGCGTAACCTTACCAAACCCATGCTTGACAGATAGCGAATTTTCACTGTAGTGTTATGTTCAATAATAAAGCGATCGCCTCGGTCTGTCAAACTCAAGCGATCGCTAAATAAAACCGTACAAACTCGTAAAGGCTTCTAGTAAAAGCCACTTACGAAGTTATATTACGAAATTACATTATGATCATAACACCACAACCCCAATCACAGCCAGCTCACCCTTTGGCTAGGTTTGTCACCCCAGAAGCGATCGCTCTCCTCCTCAAAATCAAAATCGAGCAGATTAAAGATATCCGGTTATGGCCTAATGTAATTTTGGTGGTGGCAAAAGGATTAACAAGATTTGTTAGCTATGCCGACTTGCCCCCAATTGTCGAAGCCGAACCACCTCAAAAACAGGATTTCGCTCGTTGGCGCAAACGCTGGAAAAAGAACGAAACTAAGCAAGCACCCGAATTTTGGGGCGAATTTTACAAGCATAAATTTTGGCAGGCTGCTTGTGTGAATCAACTCCAGACTTGGGGAGAACTGGTGAACGCAATTAAATTTACCCTCTGCCCAAAAGTGCTAGAGTTCTTGAGAGGTGAGTATTTTGAAGCAAAGCGCAAATACCAAGTCTGTTCAGTTTGACCCTTGACTCTTGACTCTTGACTGTCGCCACGAAAAATAAGCTGATGTGCATTTAAGTTGTATAATCAGGGCGGGCGAGACGCCCACCCCACAAGAGTTTGATTTTTTTGAGAATGCAAATTAAATGCCTTTTAGCTTATCTGTCTTTTCAGCGCAGTAGCTTAAAGGTTTTTCGTTGCCTTGGAATAATTTAGATTACGATAGAATTGTAGAATTGTTAAGGCTTATTTACAGAATTTGCAGATCCTCCCAAATTCTGTTAAAGCAGTCCACCACTATATATAAACTGTAATCCCCTTTAGAGTACTGGAACGCCCTTATTATGACGCTCCCAATCCGTAACGTCGCTATTATCGCCCACGTAGACCACGGCAAAACAACCCTCGTTGATGCTCTCCTCAAACAATCCGGTATTTTCCGTGAAGGTGAAGACGTTCCGGATTGCGTCATGGACTCCAACGCCCTTGAACGAGAACGAGGAATTACTATTCTGTCTAAAAATACAGCAGTCAAGTATAAAGACACACTGATTAATATTGTCGATACTCCTGGACACGCTGACTTTGGCGGTGAAGTTGAACGTGTACTCGGCATGGTTGATGGTTGCATCCTGATTGTAGATGCCAACGAAGGCCCTATGCCTCAGACTCGCTTTGTGTTGAAAAAGGCACTAGAAAAAGGATTACGTCCCATTGTCGTAGTTAACAAGATTGACCGTCCGCAAGCAGATCCCTACGGTGCAATTGATAAAGTACTGGATCTGTTCCTAGAATTAGGTGCAGACGAAGACCAGTGTGATTTTCCTTATCTGTTCGCCTCTGGTTTAAGTGGTTATGCCAAAAATGACTTGGATGATGAACCTAAGGATATGCAGCCGTTGTTTGATGCGATTCTGCGTCATGTTCCACCACCAGTAGGCGATGTAAATAAACCATTGCAGCTGCAAGTTACCACCCTAGATTATTCTGAATATCTGGGACGGATTGTGATTGGCAGAATTCACAACGGTAAGATCCGCATGGGACAGCAAGCGGCTTTGGTGACAGAAAAGGGTGATATTGTCAAAGCCAAAATCACCAAGTTGATGGGCTTTGAAGGCTTAAAGCGGGTGGAAATGGAAGAAGCTTCTGCTGGTTATATTGTGGCAGTGGCTGGTTTTGCTGATGCAAATATTGGTGAAACAATCACCGATCCCAATGAACCCCAGGCTTTACCACTGATTAAAGTAGATGAACCCACTTTACAGATGACCTTCTGGGTGAACGATTCACCTTTTGCCGGTCAAGAAGGAAAACTGGTGACATCTCGGCAAGTGCGCGATCGCCTTTTGCGGGAACTGGAAACCAACGTCGCCCTGCGCGTCGAAGAAACCGACTCTCCCGATAAATTCCTCGTTTCTGGTCGTGGTGAGTTGCACCTGGGTATTTTAATCGAAACCATGCGCCGTGAAGGTTATGAGTTTCAAGTCTCCCAGCCTCAGGTAATTTACCGCGAAGTCAACGGACAACCCTGTGAACCTTACGAACTCTTAGTTCTAGACGTTCCTGAAGATGGTGTTGGTAGCTGCATTGAACGCTTAGGACAACGCAAGGGCGAAATGCAAGATATGCAAGTTGGTGGTAATGGACGCACCCAACTAGAGTTCGTGATTCCCGCCCGTGGATTAATTGGTTTCCGAGGTGAATTCATGCGGATGACACGGGGGGAAGGGATCATGAACCATAGCTTCCTAGACTACCGTCCCATCACTGGTGATATTGAAGCCCGCAACAAAGGTGTGTTAATTGCTTTTGAAGAGGGTGTGTCTACCTTCTACGCCATGAAGAATGCCGAAGATAGAGGTGTATTCTTTATCACTCCTGGCACGAAGGTCTATAAGGGCATGATTGTCGGCGAACACAATCGTCCCCAAGACTTAGAACTAAATGTCTGTAAGACCAAGCAGCTTACCAACCACCGCGCTTCTAGCGGTGAAGAATTGGTGCAGTTGCAAGCACCAGTAGAAATGAGCTTAGAGCGTGCTTTAGAGTACATTGGGCCCGATGAATTGGTGGAAGTAACTCCCCAGTCAATTCGTCTGCGGAAGATGGCAAAGAAGTTGGCTAGGCGTTAGTAGTTAGTTGTTAACTACTAGAACGTCGATGGTGACAAGGGGGAGAAATTCTTCCTTGTCTTCCTTGTCTCCCGTGTCCCCCTTCCCAGTTCCTGCTTTTCCTTCCAGCTTGACTCCAGAATGTTTTTTTTTATTGGCAAGTCCCTTAGTACAACATTTTGTAAGTTCATAGCGAAATATTTGCACAAAGACTCTGCTACCTGGTGCGCTTAACTTTGCGAGCCTCTGCGTTTCAAATCGCTACTTTTTTATGCAAAACTGTACTTAGCCCCACTCTCCCTTACTGCGGGTACTCGTGAGAAACATAGGGAACTTCTACTATTTCACCCGTGGCTTCTCCAACTTGGACTTGCAAACCTGCACCACCGGCTTTGGTACGGATATAGCCCAAACCATGATAACCTTCAGTGGTTTCTGTGCAGCTAGTTAGCTTGCCGATTTTTTCATCGCCGACTGTAATTGTTGTTCCTGGTTCGACGAGGGCGCTTAAACGTATACCCCAAAGGTGCTGTTTTACACCTTTATAAGTATTTAAACGGGCGATGGTTTCTTGTCCGATATAACAACCTTTGTTAAAAGAAATTGTTTGCCATAATCCGGCTTCCAGAGGATTGTAATCATCTGTTAGTTCCTGTTCGGAAGCAGGGCGACCTTGTATAATTCGCAACGCTTCCCAAGCGCGATCGCTCATGGGAACTGCGCCCAATTCCACAATTTTGTTCCAAATAGTTTCTTTAACAGAGGCTGGCAAAATCAGGGTGTATCCTGGGGAAGCTAAACCACTACCAACAGCAAAGATGACCCCTCCTTTATCCCCCTCGTTCACGGAGGGGATGGAGAGGTGATTTCCGTAGGGTTGATCGATAATTGTCCCAGCACCCAGCTTTTCGACAATGGCATCACTTCCCGGGCCTATCAGGCTGAAGGTTGCAGTTTCATCAGTGATATCGGTTAGCTGTACCTTGTCAGCAAAAAAGATGTAGCGATCTAGCCATTGCATCAAAAACTCACGACGGTTAGGCGAAACCAACAATAGCACCGCATCTTCCATGACATAGCTTGTCACTAAGTCAATAGTACGACCCGTGGATGTAACAAAAACTGTATCGCAGCCTTGACCTGGTTTAAGTGTTTGAAAATCGTTAGTGCTTTGGTTGTGCAAAAAGCGGAGGCGATCGTCATCAGAAACTTTGATGCGTCCCCAATGGGAGCGATCGCATACTGCAACTGTTGTTTGTGCTGCTTGGATAGCTGCTGTGTCTTTGGCGTCAATAGCAGATGTGGACATGGTGATAGTTTAGCTTTTAAATTATAAATGATGAATATTTCATAATTTACATCCAATGGAACTTAGTACAGCTTTGTGTATTTTAAACGCAGAGGGACGCAGAGTAGGCGCACCAGGGGCGCAGAGTCTTTCCACATTTAATTCGTTACGAATTTGTACAATGTTGTACTTATTTTTACTTTTGACTCTTTACTTGTTTAGTATCTGCAATTAACTGCCGAAAGCGCTTATCCCCTGCGATTAAATCAAAGTCTATATCTGCTTCTGCTTGTTGTTTATATCTGGGGTTAAGATTTATTGCCTTTTGTAAATTTTCCAAAGCTAATTCTACTTTTTCTTGTAATGCATAACAAGCTGCTTTGTTGTAATATGCGTTGGCATAGTCGGGTTTAATTTTCAAAGCATTGTCAAAGCTTTCAATCGCTTCATCGTCATAGCCAAGCATGACTAGGGCATAACCCCGGTTATTCCAAGCTTTATAGGAGTCAGGATTGAGTTTAATTGCTTCATCAAAAGATGCGATCGCTTTTTCATATTGTTCCAAGTCTTGCAGCGCTAGTCCGCGGTTTAACCAAGCAACAGCATCGTCTGGCTTGATTTTTGTAGCTCGATCAAAACAGGTTAAAGCTTCTTTATGTCGCCGTAAAAATCCTAGGGCTGCGCCTTTGTCGCACCAAGCTTGATGATAATCAGGATTGATTTTTAGGGCTTGTTCGTAGGAAGCGATCGCGTCTTTGTATTGCTTCAACCTGCTAAGTGACATACCCCGTTTCAACCAGATTACAGGGTCGTCTGGTTTAATTTTAATGGCTTTTTTGTAGAGAGCGATCGCATTTTCGTAGCGTCTTTCTGAGAAAAGCATATCTCCCTGTTTGAGATAATCATCAGCAGTCAATTTATCCTGTGGTTGAATAGATTCTGAGTCTTCAGATTGCTGCGGTGCTAACTCTATTGTTTCCTGAATATCCGCGATCGCAGCTTCAAGATTAGATGGAGGTGTAATTTCAGAAAATTGCTCCAATAACTGCTCTTTTTGTTGTTGAGCTTCCATTTGCAATTGTGAGAGTTGAGATAGAAAATCAGACTTTAATTTTTCTAGCTTCTCTAGAATGAAAGATTTTTGTTCTTGTGCATGCAATTGTAATTCAGAAAATTGAGAAGCAAATTCAGAACCTGATTTTTCTAAACTCTCAAGAGCTAGTTCTTTTCTGCGTTGAGTATCTATCAGCAATGCAGAGAGTTGTGAAGCCAACTCTGTCTGCAATTTCTCTAACCTTTTGAGAACTCGCTGCTTTTGCTGCTGAGCATCTGACTGTATATCATTAAGCTCAGATGTTAACTCAGATATTGATTTTTCTAGTTCTGCAAATACCTGGTCTTTTTGTTGTTGAGTGCCTAACTGCATTTGAGTAAGTTGTGCAGCAAATTCCGCCTGCAATTTCTCCAAACTTTTCAGAACTCGCTGCTTTTGTTGCTGCATATCAGATTGCACATCATTAAGTTGAGTTGTTAATTCAGATATTGATTTACTTAGCTCTGCAAATACTTGTTCTTTTTGTTGTTGAGTTCCTATTTGCAACTCAGATAATTGGGCAGCAAATTCCAACTGTGATTTCTGCAAGCTTTCTAGAATTTGTTGCTTTTGTTGCTGTACTTCCGACTGCCAACCATTTAATTGAGATGCAAATTGGGATATTAAATCTTGCTTTGATTGTTCTAAATCTGTAAAAGCTTCTTCTTTTTCTTGTTGACTCACTAACTGCAACTCAGAAATTTGTGTAGTAAATTCTGACTGCAATTTAGTCAAACTTGCCAAAATTTGCTCTTGTTGTTGCTGAACTTCCGATTGCCATCCCAATAGTTGAGATGTCAATTCCTGGCGTGATTTTTCTAAATCTGCAAATATTTGTTCTTGATTTTGTTGAGTTTCTAATTGCAATTGCACAAGTTGTGCAGCAAATTCTGATTGCAAATTTTCCATACTTTCCATAATTTGCTGTTTTTGTTGCTGAGCATTTGACTGCACTGCATGTAGTTCAGTTGTCAGTTCAGCAATGGATTTATTTATATTTGCTAAGGCTTGCTCTTTTTCTTGTTGAGTACCTAAGTGCAATTCAGTCAGTTGATCTGAAAATTCTGCTTGCAATCTTGTTAAACTTTGCAAAAATTGTTCTTGTTGTTGCTGAACTTCCAATTGACGACTAGCCAATTGAGATGTAAATTCTTGGCGTGATTTATCTAAATCTGCAAAAGTTTGTTCCTTTTGTTTTTGATTCTCGAACTGGAATTCAGATATTTGTGATATGAGTTCTGATTTTAATTTTCCTAAAGTATCAAGAGTTATATTTTTTTGATGTTGAGCATCTAACTCTAATTCAGCCAATCGCGAACCAAATTCTGACTCTATATTTTTTAATTCTTGTTTCGAGGTATTGATTTGTTTTTCTAATTCTGTTAAATACTGTGCCTTTGACTGAGATATCTCTGATGGAATTATAGATATCATCTGTTGTCGCAATGCTTCTGCTTCTTTTTCTAATTCGGCGGTGATGGTTTGGGCTTGTTGTATGCTGCTTTGGGCTGTTTGCTTGACACTGATGAGTTGTTTTTGCAATTCTTCCAGTTCGTTTAGCTGTTCCATCGTTCTATCGACTATTTCCCGAACTACAGCCCTTCGCAGTAGCCAAAATGATGCAATTACCGCAACTGGAAATAGAGTGAGTATAACTACCCAGATATTCAGCAGGTTGCGCGTACGGCCAAAAGCCCTGTCTACTTCAGTTTGGACTAGTTTTTGAATTTGCTGTTCTTGCTGTTGTTGATTAGCAGGGGGGGGAGATGGTGTGAGTTGAGCGCTGACATCACCAACAGATACCAGGACTGCGGAAAAAACCATAGCGCCTTTCAGCAGAAATGCGTAGAGAATTTGATGCTTGCTCTTCATGAGTAAACCATCCTTAATCCGTTGGTTAATTTTGAAGCGGCGTGCCTATTTCCAATCTACCAGCCCTGATTTGAGGTTGTAGCAATCTTGGACAGAACCCACTCTCCATCATAGAACAAGGACGTTCTTGGTTGTTTGTTGCGCCAAACATCTACATTATTAACAACAAACAAGCACCTAGACAAAATTTTTTCACCAATTTAAGTCAAATTGCTAAATCTGCACTTGAGCTTCTTTGATATGTTTTTCTGCTTGCTTCCAAATATTTATCAGAGTATCATTAAGCCGAATATATTTTTTTCTGAAGATATTAGAATTAACTGGTACTTGATATTTTTGAGCTAACGGTACACCTTTGATAGCGAAACTACTAGGCAACCATAATACCCGTCGCAATTCTAAGAAGCCAGCAGATATAGAAGTAGAACAATTACCTTCGTGGCAATAACGCCAGATAATTTGAGCATCGTTGTAGCAGTTTAAGGCTTTCGACAATGCTTTGGCACTATCATGATTCTTGATTGCTGATGATTGTTGAATAATATCGTTAAAATTAGATTTGAGCTTGTTAAGCTGAGCGGAATACTCCTGATATTCCATCTTTGTATCCACTGCTGTCGCGAAATTATACGAATTTTTCACAAAAGATTCTAATTTGAGATTAGCAATTTTATATTTAATATCTGCTAATTTATGCTGATAAGTCGATAAAAGGTTTTTACTTTTTTCTGATACAGTTGTACCAGGCGGAATAGTTTCTAAAACTTGAATAGCATTTTTTATTTTAGATTCTGCTTTCCCTAAAGAATCTAGATTAGGTTGATTTTGATTAATTTTGTCTACTTCTCTATTCAATGCTTCTGAACTATTAAAAGCAGTAACTGCTATTTGTTCTTTCTCAATGAGTTGATTAAGTTCACCCAACTTAATTTGATATTGTTTTAATTCTTGTTGAGCTTTTGCATAAATATTTACATCTGGTGGGATATTTTTCAAGCTAGCGATCGCTTTGGCTAAATCTGAGTAAATAGCCTGCCATGACTGTAGAGAAATAATAGTATTTTCATCAACACTTCACTACATCAACTTTAAAGAAGTAATTCAATTCAAGTAACTGTCACAAAGTGTATACACCAAGACGGATCGCAAAGGGAATAGAAAATATGATATTTCCTCTGCCCTCTTGATGAATTCACAAATTTTCGCACTATGAAGCACTATGCCATACTCTTAGCGGTGCGTTGTTAACGTAGTGTAACGGACTCTACTAAGCACTCACTATTGGGGTTTTTCTTGGGAATTAGAATCAGATTTGCTTGCTTGAGGCTGCTTTTGTTTCGCGAGATTTTCGGCAGCTTGCTTAAATAATGGTTCTATTTTCTTTCGCCAGTATTTAAGATTGGGCAATTTTTCTGGAGTGTTTTTATAAGCTAAAACTTTATCCCATTGACCATTATCAAGTGCCTGATTAATATCATTAAATAAAGCTTCCGATTTTGCCCAATCTTGCTGCCATTGGGCAATCATTTCTGCCGTTTCTTTAAAACTAGAAGCACTGACTGGTATAGACTTCATCTGTTCGACAGCACCATCTAAATCTCCAGATTCATACTTCTCTCTAGCTTGTTCGAGAATGCTGGCAGTGCTTGAATTGGGGATTTTCCCTTTCGATTTCCCTGATTCTGATGTTGGTGAAGATGACGATTCCAATGTTTCTGGTGGTGAAGTTTCTACATCCACCACAGGTTTTGGCTTGGGAACTGGACGCCTGGCAATGATGGTATTATCATCTACTGTTTTGACTGCAATGCCCTTGTCTCGCAGGCAAGTAACCCATTCTTCATTATTTTTGATCGCATCGGAGTATATCCAAGCGGAATTTTTTGGGTCGAGTTTCACTTCCACCCAACCGCCTTTTGTTCGTTTGCCGGTTACTTCAAACTTAGTGCCACCTTTAACAGTTTGCACGATATTATTACTAGCGATCGCACTTGGTTCAGAACGGATATTAGCTTTGCTATAGCCAACCATAGCCAAGCAGTTGTGTGCTGTAGTTGTAGTCTCATGACCTCCTGAAATGTTGGCAGTAAAATTTTGTACATTCTTAACCAAAAATGGAGTAATTGCAGCAGCACTACCAGCCAAAATCACTATAATCCCTAGCTGCAATAAATCGAGACTACTCGAACTTCTTAGGACTGAGACGGGTTTAGGGGCTGCTTGTGGTGTTGGGGATACAGAATTTGCGGGTGCAACAGCGATAGTTTTCTGCTGAGACTGAATTGATGGGGATTTGACAAGCTGGTAGCCAGAATTTTTGGGGTATTGTGCAGACTGTGGGTGGATACCAAGCGATTGCAATGCTTGCAGCGCTTCTGTAGCGGTTTGATAGCGGTCTTTAAAGTGATAACGTATCATGTTGGTCAGTACCGCCGCTAAATTTTTGTTGACAGGTACTAAATTGTGCCAAAGGATTTCGCCAGTTTGGGCGTCTTCTTGCAAATCCATTGGCCCTACTCCCGTCAACGCTTGAATGGCAATGATACCCAAAGCATAGATATCACTGTTGGGGCGGGGTTTGCCTTGTCCTTGTTCGGTGGGCATATAACCGGGAGTGCCAATGGCTACTGTCGCAGAGAACTGTCCGGCTGCGTTTAACTCTGCATATCCGGAGGGCGATGTATCGGCAAAACCCACTTCACGTGTACGTAATCGTTTGACAGCCCCAAAGTCTACTAAAACTAATTTATTATCCGAGTCGCGACGGATGAGATTTTCTGGCTTGATATCGCGGTGAATTACGCCTTGGCTGTGGACAAATTCTAGGATACCCAGAACTTCTATTAACAAATCGATAACTTCGGCTTCAGTCCACATTTCACCAGGAATCAGTTCATCAATGAGGGGATGTCCTTCAATGAATTCTTGTACTAAGTAGAATTCTTGGTTTTCGTCAAAATAAGCCAAAAGTCGGGGAATTTGGTCGTGATTACCTAACTTTTCTAATGTTTCGGCTTCACTGTGAAACAAGCGCTTGGCAGTATTAAACACTGAGGAATCCGCACTGACTGGCTTGAGGTGCTTGACCACACAAATTGGGTTTCCCGGTCGTTTTGTATCTTCGGCAATGTAGGTTTCACCAAATCCTCCTGTTGCCAGAACTCGGATGATTTGGTAACGGTGGTCTAATAACTTGCCAATCATGTTCCCTCCCCACTGTTAACACCCAAATTTTCAGGATGGTAATAAATATCTCCAAACTTTTCTCAATAAAATCCGCTATCTTGAGAAAAGATTTGGATGTAAAACCCAGTTTTTTAATAAATACACCTTGTTAATTCTGCTTTCAATAACATTTTTTCATACCCATGCCACCTAAAATAACCAACTCAATCGCGTGGCAGCAGGCTGAACTCCTCATGCAACCTGCTTTCATTCGCGTTGTAGATAATATTCGCAAGCTGCTGGATGTATCTGATTGGAAGGGAACATACCAGGATGTACTGATTTGGCCCCCAGACACATCAGATGACACAAAAGCTGTTGTCACAGGACTTTTGCAAGAACTGGAAGCTGCTACACCAGAGAAAGCTGTGGAAATTAGAGAGACACTTGCCCGTATGCCAATGCCCCATCCAGGATATCACTTGTGTTTGCAGCGTCAAGAGCAAGAAGTAAACGTTGATTTGTGGGAATTGTGTTATCAAGTGTGTTTTCTTGACTACAATCCTTTAATCAATGATGCAGTTGAGATTGATACTAGTTTAATCGATGAGGTCGGTGATGTGAACTGGCACAGGTTGGATACCAAGGCGAAGGAGTTAGTTGAAGGAGTGTTTGCAAGTTTACCGGAGTGACCTCACCCCCTGTCCCTCTCCGCTTGCGGAGAGGGGAGTTTTTTGGATGAACTGCGAAGAAGGGATAAAGAGGGCGATCGCTTTTTTGTTATGTTGCAAAATAGCCCACAGGCTGGAAGCTTGGGGCTATGCGAATGAAGCCCGCCTTTGCGGGCTGGGAGGTGAAAGATTGTAGCTAGGTATAGGTTTACGAAGGGCGTCTATTCACCTAACTGAACTATTTGCGTTGGTTTCCAACTATCCAAGCCCTAAACACGTACAGCTTAAATTAACAAAGAAAATATTGGCGTCAGTAATTGCACGGTGGCAGGGCTAGTGTTAGCGCTTTGTCAAGAAAATAGAAGATGAGAAAAAGCACGTGCTAGTATCGGGCAAAAGCTATCACTATGAGGATATATGACTGAAGTTAATTTAGACGAGATTAAACTTAAGGAACTGCTCAAAATAGCGATGGTTGAGGTACTTCAAGAGCAGAAAGAGGTAATTTCTGATTTATTGGCAGAAATCATAGAAGACATAGCCTTAGAAAAGGCAATTAAGGAAGGTGAAAATACTGAAACAGTCAGCCGTGAAGCTATTTTCAAAATATTTGGAAAGTAAAGGATGAATGTAGAGTTCAGAAAAAGTTTTGAGAAAGATTTGGGTAATATTCACGACGAAGCCTTGCTTCAAAGAATTAAGTCAGTCATTGAAGAGGTGGAGAATGCTGAAAATCTTAAAGATGTGGGCAATCTGAAAAAACTCAAAGCTGACGGTGACTATTATCGGATCAGAATTGGAGATTACAGAATAGGTCTAACAGTATCTGAGGATGTGGTAATTTTTGTGAGAGTATTGCACAGGAAAGATGTTTATAGATACTTTCCATAAGGCGACAATCTGCGATCGCTCTTTTGCCGCTGTCAGTTTTTCGCAATCGGTTCGCAGTACCATTTAAGCGGAAACCAATCTCTCCACGAGTAATTCTGCAATGATGCCTATACGCCAAAATCTATCAAAGCCTGATATTCAACTTTCTTATTTAGAGTGGAACCAAGGTCAAGAACCTTTACTATTGCTACACGGTTTAGCCGACCATGCCTTAGTTTGGTCTAGCTTGGGAGATTACCTAGCAGCAGATTACCACATAGTCGCACCAGATATGCGCGGTCATGGGGAAAGTAGTAAGCCAGATAAAGACTATCGCTTTGAAAGTGCGATCGCAGATCTAGAAGCATTGATGGATAAATTAGGATGGGCAAGTACTCATGTGGTGGCGCACTCTTGGAGTGGTAAATTAGCTTGCATCTGGGCAAGGCAACATCCAGAACGGTTGCGGAGTATGATTCTTGTTGATCCGATTTTCATCTGGAAAATGCCCAGCTTGTTTAAGCTAACATTTCCGTTGTTGTATCGCGTTTTGTCGTTTCTCAAAATGATGGGCCCCTTTGCTAGTTACGAAGAAGCCGAACAACAAGCGCGTCAATTAAGCCAATATCAAGGATGGAGTCCCTTACAACAGCAAGTTTTCCAAGTAGGTATCGAACAAAAACAGGATGGTAGCTGGGGTAGTAAGTTTACAATTGCCGCCCGCGATCGCATTTTTGAGGAAGTCATACAGATCCCCGGTTTAACAGTCCCCATTCACACTCCCGCCCTGTTTGTACAGCCAGAAAAAGGAGTTAACCGCCAAGATTGGCAACTCAAGCCCTACAAAACATACCTGAAAAATTTACGTTTATGCAAAGTTCCTGGCAATCATTGGCCGTTTTTGAGTCAGCCAGAGGCTTTTAACCAAACTGTAGAAGCTTTCTTGAAGGAAAATAAATAATCAGCGCAAAGATATGTAGTCCTACTCTGGTTTTTTGTGCCAATTGCCATCTTCCCCTTTTTCGTAGTCTCGTTTCACTGCTGCCCAAGCCACGCGAAAAGCCGTTTCCTCTTCACCATATTCTTTTTCGGCATTGTTGAAGGCTGCAAGAAATATCTCCGCCGCGTGTTTGGGCAGATGCTTTTTCACAGAGTCTGGTAAATCCGCAATATCCTGATATGGCATAGATTCACACTCCAAACGCTAGTCCTCACCTCACTAGCTTTCATCTGAGTTAACAGATTTCCATCAGCCCTCAGTAATAAACACAACTCATGCTGCGGGTATGTTCTGAACTCAATCTCTTACAAACGCGATCAAAATTGATGCCGAAAAATCTCAGCTGAAGTATAAATGTGTCTACGGTAAAGTTGGGTATTCAGTACAAGCAACAGATATTGCCACACCAATTATGAAAAGTCAAATCCTAGCCATAGCAACATTTACAGCCACAATCAGCTTTAGTCAAACTGCTCTCGCTGCGAATTCAGAACATATAAGACAGTTGTTAGCAAGCAAGCAATGTCAAAACTGTGACCTCAGCGGCGCGGGGTTAATAATGGCTGACTTGAGTAATGCGAATCTAAAAGGAGCTAATCTTACAGGTGCTAACCTCAGCCGCGCTAACCTGAGTGGCGCTGATTTGACTGGTGCAGACTTGAGCGGCGCTGGTTTATTTGGTGTAAATTTGAGCGGTGCTAAGCTCAATGGGGCAATTCTAATTGGTGCAGACTTGCGAAATACTTATCTAGTCAATGCAGAATTGACTGGCGTTAATCTCAACAGTGCTAACTTGCAAGGTGCATTTGGCATACCATTACAAATTGCCAAACCAGAAGAATTTTATGCTTGGGGTGTGGCTGAAGCGCAAAAAGGTAATCAGCAGCGAGCCTTAGAATATTTTAATCAAGCGATCGCAGCTAAACCTGACTTTGCTGGTGCTTACCTAGCTCGTGCCATTGCTCGCTACCAACTATTTGACAGACAAGGCGCTTTTCAAGATGCCCAAATAGCAGAAAAATTATTTACAAATCAAAACGATAATGATGGAAGACAAACAGCACAAGCTTTTATTAAAGAACTGCAAACACCCCAAACCGCAAAGTTAGATCGTGGTAAACCCAGTTTTATGGACTTCTTAGGAAGTCTTACCTCTGTCTTGCTTCAATTCATGCCATTTTAGGAAGAGGGGGAGATGGGGAGATGGGGGTAGTAGGGGTAGTAACCACCAACAACCAACAAATTATTAACTTAATATCATATTTTGTCTGGCATAAATATTAAGTAACACAAATAACTGATACATTTTGTGATGTGAGCCACACTAAATAAAGGAGTTTTAAAGCGATCGCAATGGACATAGATGAACTTCTCTGGCGTTATCGGTCAGGAGAAAGAAATTTCAAAGGCGCAAACCTCATCGGTGGTTACTTGTATGGCGTAAATCTTAGTGGAGCGAATTTACAAGGAGCATCTCTGAGTGAAGTTGATTTGAGTCAAGCAAACTTAGTGGGAGTTAATCTCAGAGAAGCTTCTTTGGTTCGAGCCAACCTCACGGGAGCAAACCTTACAGGAGCTAATCTAAATGGAGCAAATCTGTTTGAAGCCAAGCTTACAGGAGCCATACTCGATGGGGCGCACCTGAAAATGGCAGATTTAATAGATGCTGACTTTACCGCTGCCAACTTACAGGGAGCTAATCTCTACGGGGCATATCTCACTGGGACAATGTTGTATGGTGCAATCATGCCAGATGGCATAATTCACGAGTAAGCAAAGCGGTTAGCTGCTCTCTTGGAATCGGGGCATGGAAATAAATAGTAGCCTTTCTGATATTTTGAAATAATCACTACAGGAGATGTGCCGAAAGTTGAGATGACGGCGCGAAGGAAATCAAAATGTCAGACAATCTCAGAAGCAGAGTTGTTACCCAAGGAGTGCAGCGATCGCTCTTTATGGATAAGAAATACCATTAATTTGCTTCCCACCTGTATATGGGCCGGGAAACTGAGAAGGTGAAAAAGAATTATACTGCTGTAATCCTGAAGGATTGCCAGAGTTGCTATTTACCCCCGGATTGCTGGGAGTGATAGCACCTTGAGTGGGAGTTTGGGTAATAGGCGCTACCGCAGATGTGCCTGACTGAACACTGGGTATTGCCTGAGTGTCACTTAGATTAGTAGAGATATTGGGAAATTGGTTGGGAATATTAGCGGGATGGGGAGCTAAATTTTGATTGGGGATAGAAGTGGAGTTTTGTGCCAAATTGGTTACTGTTGGCTGAGTATAACCCATTCCGTTTGTCACCGGAGCGATCGCATCTCCATTTAGCCCGGTATTGGACGGCGATCGCCCCAACGGATTTGTTTGAATTGAAGTTACGCCATTCCCAATGGACAGACTTTGGTTTGTTGATTGGTTGAGTGCTGTTTGCAGAGGACTGACTACAACAGTACTTTGAGTAGAGTCAATTTGGTTAGTTAATCCCATCCCCACATTCGTTGAGGATTGTGCTGTATCTATTTGAGCAGACGACGGCGTTAGGCCATTTACCCCTAAAAACTTACTCTCATTTTGAAAATCTTTTAGTTGCAATAAATTTTCTGCTTGTGCTACAAACGGATTTTCTAGCTTTGATATTGGTGCAGAATTAACTTGCTTCAAGCTATTTATTAAATAAGCCTCAGTAGCTGCTGTCTGTTGTTTGCTCACATTGTCTAAAAAAGCTTGGCTGTTGTTTGCTTGGGTGTTTTTAGAATTGCTTACCTTTGAAGGTAGAGTTCCGCGATCAAAGTCATAAAATAGGACTGGCAAGTTATCAATATCCGCAGCAATAGCTTGATCTTCTGCTGACAAAGAAGAGTTTGCGGGCTTTTGTGCAGCAACTTGTTTTTTTTGCCCGAAATGAAATAAATCTGGGTGTGTCCAGTATTCTTTAATTACCAGTCCTACTACAGATAAAAAAATTGCTGTTCCCCAAAAACCAGGTTGTGCTAAATTCCATAACCTGGCTTTGAGATAGCGTAAGTAGGCGGGAGGGTAACGACGATCTGACATGGGCAATTCCTATAAAACCAAGACAGAATATCAAAGCTAGGAGGCAGAGGAGGCGCGGGTTCGCCACCTGCGGGCGAACAAGAAGCGCCGTGGCAGAAGGCGCTCAAATTTTAGATTAGAGAAGGTATTCCCCAGATTTACAAGTACTTATTTAAGTAATGTAAATTTTTAACAATGAAAATTCTACTCCGAGTCCTAGATAAATTTCTCACCCACACTAAAATAGTGATTTTATCCTAACGTTTCAGTAGTTATTAGTCATTAGTTATGCGGTTGCTTTAGTATAAAATTTACATTCAAACATATAAAGGCTGTTTTACTTTTTAAGATAGCCATCCACATAGTTACATCAAACAACGTTCATAAAGTTCATAATGAAGCTAGAAGTTGCTGTTGACTGTTGCAAGTTTAACAGCACAGTTCATTCAACCCACAGTCCCAAATAGCACCACGAGGATTATTTCAGTATAAAAATGGGCACTCCTATTGATAATCTCCGCAATGATATTCCTTTGATTCGGGCAATACATACTGCTGTTAAAGGAAGAGCTAGATACAAGGTAAGTGGACTTCATGATTCGGAAGCTCTCAAAAGATACCTTGAATTGAGATTGTCAGAGGAGGAAATCATTGCACAAGCTCGTGCTAGCCATCTCACAGGCAATGTTCTTGTTATTTTCCATCCAGATAAAAGCCCGAATGCGATCGCCCTGCTTCTCCAAGAGATCGTTTTAGATTACACCAAACAAGCCCGAACATCACCTGTTACTTCAACAGTAACAGGTTTATCTATTGCTAAGGTTCAGGAAAACCTGAAACAATTAGACCAAGCAGGCAATCGACTTGTTCTGGTATCAGTAGCTGTTGGTACCCTGATCTCTTGCACAGTACTACTGCGCGGATATGGACTTGATAAAGCCATTTTGTTAGCAATTCAGAAACTGCACACACCACTTCTCGATCGCATTATGCTTGGTGTCACTTTTCTGGGTGAGCCACTAGTTTTGCTGTTGGTTTGTTTGGGATTGGGAACAGGACTGCGCCATTATAAGCGTCGCTCCGAAATAACTACTTTGACCACAGCTGCATTCGGTGCAATCAGCTTAAATTTTTTACTCAAAGAACTATTTTGTAGAGCACGTCCAGCATTGTGGAATTATATTGTCAATGTGCGTCACTACAGCTTTCCTAGCGGTCATTCAATGGTGTCAATGGTAATTTATGGCTTTCTAGGCTATCTTCTGGCAAAACAATTTCCTCAATACCGAAGACGAATCTTTGCCTTGAGCGCTGTCTTAATTGTGGCGATCGGTTTTAGTCGGCTCTATCTGGGCGTACATTGGCCTACTGATGTGGTAGCTGGCTATGCCGCAGGTTTAGTATGGTTGACAGCCTGTATTCTTAGCTTGGAATTGGAGCAAAAATATCGCTTTTTAGGAGCTAGTGAGTAGTTATTGGTTAGTGGATAGTAGAAGCAGTCAACAACCAACTAACTACTAACTACTAACCACTAACCATTCCTATCGTCGCGCCACCCGCATCAATAAAAATATACCGATTCCTGTAAACACAAAGTTGGGCAACCAAGCCCCTATGAATGGAGAAAGGATATTTGCTTGTGCCATTGCACCAGCAATAAAGTGAAATAAATAATAACTAAATATAACTATAACGCTCACACCAAAGCTTGTGGCTCGCCCCGTACGTTGGGGTATAGTTCCCATTGCTGCACCCACTAAGCCAAAAACTACACAGACAAAAGGCAAGGAAATTCTTTGTTGAATCCGCACTTCTAGTTTGCGAATTTTTTGCTCATCTCCGCCAACACGTTCCAATTCTAATTGTTCTAACGATTGAGCAATACTCATCTCGTCGTAGTCGCGGCTTCTTTGTGCCACATCTAATGCTGTGCGGGGTAGTCTGAGTTGTTGTTTTTCAAATCGCAAAATGTTGCGATAGGAGCGGTCGGGGGCAACTAAATATATAGTACCGTTGTAGAAATCCCAGACATTTTGAGAAGCATTCCATTCGCCTGATTCTGCTACGACAATTTGATTCAAACCCTGTTGAGAACGATCAATAATTGTCAAGCCTTTCATCTGCTTGCCATCAAATTTGTCAGCGTAGAACAAGCGTGTTAATATTTTCTCCTTAGTACCATCTTGTTGCTCAACACTGCGATATTCAGGATAAAAAATATTTTCCTGCTTAAATGTTGGCTTGTCTGATTTGAGTGCTTGGTCTAGGGTCAGAGATGCTTGGTAATTTGCTGCTGGTGCGATTTGCTCGTTAAACACAAATGTCAATCCTGTCACCATGAAACTCAACACTACAGCAGTTAAGACCATGCGATAGACACTCACTCCACAACCACGCAGGGCAATCAATTCGCTTTCGCTAGCTAGACGACTGTAGGTCATCAAAGTAGCTAGCAGTGTGGACATGGGGAAGGCTAAAACAATAAAATTGGGAAATTTTAATAAAAAAACTTTCAAGGCAATGCCTATTGGTAGCCCTGATTCTACTATTTTCCGTACTAAGTCAAATACGGCGTCAATTGTGACACCGAGAGAAGAGAATGCCCCAACTCCAAACAAAAAAGGTGGCAATAATTCGCTCGCGAGGTAGCGATCCATTATGGAAAAGGGCAACAGCGAATTGAGGGTGTAGAAAGATTTGTATTTAGCCATTAGTCAAGAGTCAAGAGTCAAGAGTCAAGAGTCAAGAGTCAAGAGCCATTATTTTTGACTATGGACTTTTGACTATTGACTAAACCTGAAAATTATCGCCCAAATAGTATTGCCGCACCAAGGGATTTTGATAGAGTTCGTCTGCATTGCCAGCAGCGAGGATTTGACCTTCGCGCATGATGTAGGCTCGATCTGTAATGGCAAGGGTTTCGCGGACGTTGTGATCTGTGATTAAGATCCCCATATGGCGATCGCGCAATTTTTCGATAATATGCTGAATTTCCGAAACTGCGATTGGGTCAACTCCCGCAAAAGGTTCATCTAAAAGTAAAAATTTCGGCCCTTCCCTACCAGCTGCTAGTGCTCTTGCCAATTCTGTCCGGCGTCGCTCACCTCCTGATAATTGAATTCCTTTGCTATTAACCACTTTTTCCAAACGAAACTCTTGCAATAATGTTTCCAACCGCTTTGGCCACTCCCAACGTGGCACATTAGTTTGCTCTAGCACCAACAGAATATTATCCCGCACTGACAGCTGCCGAAAAACACTCGCTTCCTGTGCTAGATAACCAATGCCCAATCGCGCCCTTTTATGCATTGGCAGTGAAGTAATATTATCGTGATCTAGCCATACAGTTCCCCGCTCGGGTTTTTCCAGACCTGTGGCTATGTAGAAAGTCGTTGTTTTACCAGCACCGTTCGGGCCAAGTAATCCGACAATTTCACCTTGGGCAACAGAAAGGTTGACGCGATTGACAACCGCTCGCCTGCCATAAGATTTGTGAATATTCTCTAGGACAATTTTCACTTTCTTTGCCCTTTGTTGTTGGTTGTTGGTTGTTGGTTGTTGATTGTTGATTGTTAGTTGTTGGTTGCTTTTGGGTAATTTTTAACTACTAACTACTAACTACTAACTACTAACTACTAACTACTAACCACTAACTACTATCCACCAACCATCAACACTCTTAATTAGAGCGTTGAAAAGGAGCTGTCGCTGGCGCTGGTGAAGTAGCTTGGTTCACTTGGCTATCGTTAACTATGTAGATAGATTCTACCTGACGACCAGCTTTAGGTTGAACAACAAATCGTCCGTTGTCAATCAAATATGTTACCGTCTCACCCCGGATACTATTGCCGCCCTGTTGCAAAACATACACGTTCCCACTTAGAACTATGCGGCGTTCTTTGCTGAAATATTGGGCTTGGGCGGCTGTAGCCTGAATTCCTCGGGCTGCATACACCATTTGCACATTACCACGAGCGGTTGCCACTTGTGTTTTGGCGTCGTATTCTTGTATGTCCGATTTAATCTGGATGGGGCGATTTTCTCCTGATGTTTGTCCTGATGTTTGTGCTGTAGCAATTTGCAGCTGATTGGGGAATGCGATCGCACCTAAAAATGCAGCTGGCAGCATCAACGTTAATGCAGCGCGACGTATCGAAAATAGAGGCAATTGATACCAAGGCATCATAGCAATTTGGGATTTAATATTTTAGCTTGTATTCTAATTATCTCAACTACTTGAGTATGTCAGGATAGCTACTTGCTGAGAATAACTGACGTTTGCCTCAAACTTAAGGTTTCACTACCAACAAAAAAGGGGCATGGGGCATAAAAATTATGAATTATGAATTATGAATTATGAAATTTTTAGCATTCATCATTCATAATTTTCACCTATTTCCTAGTCTCATTCTCTCGCACAATCTTGGGCAAGGGCAAAGCTTCATCTTCACCCAAGTTCATAGTCGCAATTTTTTCTGGCTCTGTTTGTTGTAACGTTCGCAATAACGCGACACTCTGATTTAATAACTCATCTACATCTATGCCACCGTAAACGGATGGGTAACGACGCAAGCGATTGCTGCCTTCTCCGAGCAAAATTGTTGCACCTCGCCAGTTATGATTACCCAGATGATATAGCGCTACGGCAATTTGTAAAATTCCTTGATAAAAGGTTTTTTCCGGCTCTGTTGCTTCTATCCACAGAGCCTCTAAGGTATCATGACAGTCATAGAATTCCCCAGCATTAAACTGCTCTACACCTAGCCAAAATTGCTGGGGCAGGTCATCAGTCATTAGTTATGAATTAGTTATCAATGAATGAATTGCCTTGTTTTGATCTACCAGTTACCAGTGGACAATTACCTGGCCACTGTTTACTGGTTACTGTTCACTGATTCGGTCAACCCATGCCATCTCGCACTTGTTTGATTGTTTCTAGAGAAATTTCTTGTTTGTCTCCAGCAAACTCATTATCTGGGGTGAGGAATAACATGCAGTGGCACTCTTTACGTTCCCGCATTGGTACGCAGGGACAGTTCCAATAAGCAGCGTTCACCTCAGCTTCTTTGTCTTCGTAGTGGCGACAGGGGCATAAAGGAGATCCGAGTTCATCTTTGTGTTTGGCAAGTCCTTCGATTACCACTGCGGTTACAGAAGGTTCAGAACAGAAGTATGTTCCAGTGCGCTTAGCATATTGTTCGGAAAAATGCCGCATTGCTTCTAAATTCTTGTCGCTGGATTTTGAGTTTACTTCTGGTGAGATCATAGGGACGGCTACTCATAATTTACACATTTCTTTGCATTGTACCGCAGCCTTAGTAAGCTATTACTGGGGAGAATCCCCCCTTTTGTTAGCCGCTCCAAATTAGCTATATTTCCTCAAATACTCGTCTGTTCAGCTTTCTGGGATCGCCAACAGCAAGAAGCATAGTTGTTAACTTTTGTAATTTATAGGCATTGGAATTATGAATACATGAAATTTGCATCAACTATGAACTAAAGGTTTGTTGTAGTTGAGTTTCCAGTTTTTGTTCTGATTGCAGAACTATACCAGGACAATCTCTATTCACTACTGCTTGTTCTTGTGGTGCTTGCAGACTTTGCCACAATACCCAACGACTACCATCAGGAAGCGAGGAGAGAGTTAAGGGGTTTTGTGTCAGCCAAATCAAGGGGTAGCTTGTAGGAAGGGGATTGGTAGCATCTTCGCTAAAGTTAGTTGCTGCCAGGGTTTCCATCATAACGCGATCGCCTTTAACTAAACCAGTAGATGCTGTCCACAGTTGCACCTGCATTTGCTGCCGCTGTGCATAAAAATACAGCGAAGCTGCGGCAATTACTGCTTGTTCAAAGTTGGATTCTTCCCAGTTAGCACTGCTATCAAGGGCGATAACCGTCTCACGTCCAGCAGTAACAATTTCTAACTCCCGCACTCGTAATTCTCCGTAGCGGGCGCTAGTGCGCCAGTGAATAAGACGCATGGGATCGCCAATGCGGTAAGGACGTAGCGATCGCACAAGTCCTTCATTTGCTGTCTGCAAGGGTTTGCCACGGGGATCGCCATTGAGGCTATCATCTTGCCCAATTTTATCAATCAGGGGACAGCTAACCAGAGGTAAGACTGGAGGATACACAATCGCCCTCGCTGCACAGTCACGCTGGCGGCGACACCAAAATAATCCCAAGGGCGCACCACTTCCGAGTTCGACTGTATGCCAGCGATACACACCCCGTCGTTGGGTAGGGTAGTAGTATACCCAGCGGTAACTGTTTTGGGGTGGAATAGTTTCTATTGCTTGCTGTTGTGGTTTTCCCAAGACAAAGGGAAGTATATCTGCGACTTGCAACAAGTTCACAGATTGCTTGGTGGAATTGATGATTTCTAATTCAACCTTCAAATTATCCCCAGCGGTGACTGACTCGATGGGACGGCGATTGACAACTAAACCAAACAGCGATCGCGGTGGTAACACAGATGCTATCCCCAATAAAGCAAAACTGACCCCACTAATCGCATAAAGCCAGCCAGCCATCGTATTGATACCAGCCCCAAAAAAACAAATGGCAATTCCCATCAGTACCCAACCACTGTATGCAGGGGTAGAAGCACGGATTTCTAGCCAAGTGGTAATGCGTTTGATGATTTTCATAGTTGTCAAGGAAGGAGGAGGATAGTAGTTAGTGGATAGTGGTTAGTGGTTAACAACTATCCACTAACTACTAACTACTAACTACTAACTTTCAAAGCTAACCTACCAATGCCTGAAATTCACATTACCTAAGGGTTTTCCTGAAGAGTTGATGAAGATAATCTTTTAAATAGGTAGATTAACTGAGAAGATTTACAATCTAAGAAAGTCTTTTGTCGATTTTCAAATTAAGTTAAACCTTTGCTCCGAAATTTAAATGTCATTTATATTTGCCAGGGGAAACGCTAATGGACGAAGAAATAACGTCCCAGATTTTGACTTCCAAGTTACCGCATCTACCGCTACCACCACCGCCCAAGAATATATTGCGGGAAAGAATAGAACCAACACAGAAAAAGGTTATTTCTATTCAACAGATGGTTCGCGATGCCTATACTCAAAAAGCTTCTGATATTCATATTCGTGTTGGTGAGATACCCCGATTTCGGATTCGGGGTCAAATGGTGACATATAAATCTGGAGAGACAGTTACACCAAAAATTTTTGAAGGGTATCTATCAGAAATCCTCTCCCCATTTCAGCGTCAGCATTTTGCCGAAAATAAAGAATTAGATGCAGCAATTTTTTATCCAGGGTTTTTGCGCTGCCGTGTCAACTGTTTTGAAACTTTGACTGGCGGAGCAATGGTATTAAGGCTAATTACACTCGAAGTGCCTTCGATTGATAATTTAGGTTTGCCGCTTGTTCTCAAAGAAATTATTAACAAAAAACAGGGATTAATATTAGTCACAGGTTCAACTGGTGCGGGTAAATCTACCACCCAAGCGGCAATGATTCGCTATCTCAACGAGACAGTTCAGAAACACATTATTACCATTGAAGATCCAATCGAATACATTCACTCCTCTCAAAAAAGTTTAATCAGTCAGCGGGAAGTGGGGTTGCATACCCATGGATTTCATCAAGCTTTGCGATCGGCGTTGCGGGAAGATCCGGATGTAATATTAATTGGGGAAATGCGCGATCGCATGACCGTGGATACTGCCATCAAAGCAGCACAGACTGGTCACTTAGTTATCGGAACGTTACATACAAAAAATGCGATCGCTGCTATTAATCGCTTGCTCAATATTTATAATCCTGATGAGCAAGCAGCTGCAAAAGTACAAATCCTTGACTCACTAGTCGCTGTCATTGCCCAAATTTTGCTGCCAACAACAGATGGAAAGCGCACGGCGGCTATGGAAATTTTGATTAATACACCCGCTATGCAAGATTTCCTACTCAAAGGTGAAGAAATAGAAGCCTTCCAACTAATGGAAAATAGCACCAATGAAGGTATGCAAATTATGAATCAAGCCCTCTGTCAGTTGATGCTATCTGGTCAAATTAGTATTGAAGATGCCGTCAATGTTTCACCAGATATTGGTGACTTGCGGCGTCGCGCCCGCAATGATGGTATCAATCCATCTCATTCTAGCCGTCGAGATTTTTATACTAGTTACAATTACAATCCCCGGTAACTAGGAGTTAGGTATACCCCTGTTCAGATGTTTATCTCAGAAATGGATTTTTCTTGGTGTCTATGTACCTTTGTGGTGAAAAAAAATAATTTTTGAACCACTAAGACACTAAGACACAAAGGTAAAGCAAATGAATATGCTTTGAGCTGATAATACTGAATAGGTGCAAGATATAAGCCAATAAAAAAAATCTGGGGTCAGGTCTTAAAAAATATAATTTATGGATGATAAATTGATGATGTGATGCACCCGATAGGGAGAATATTTCTTCTGACAAAATTCAAAATGAGATAAAAATAGCTTCGTCTTTATCCCATCCAGCACCCTGACAAAAGCCATCTACCCAAGAAGCAAGTTTACAGGCTTTATTGGTAGGTGGTAAATAAAACTGATCTTTAAAGTTTGTTTGTGGTATTGTCGCAAGCTTGCCTTGGTTTCCTACATCGCTAGCAACCATTACAGATGGTAAAAGCTGCCTGTCACCTTCCACCTTGCTGGCAAAAACTACTGATGCCACAGGTTTGCTATTGTTTTCATTTGTGCGAATCACTGCTGGTGCTAGTATGGGCTTGCCGTTACTTTCGGGTTTGTGAATCACTGCCAATGCAGGCGCAGGCTTGCCGTTGCTTTCAGCTTTCCTAATCACTGTTAGCAATGGTTTAGACTTACCGTTGCTTTCTGACTTGTGAATCACTGCTAGTGTTGGTACAGACTTCCTATGATTTTCCACTTCGGTGGTAGCTGTACTCGCAATCAACGATTTGCTATTACCTGTGTTACGCCTGACAACAACTCCGTCAGTTTCTAAACGTCTTTCAGACAGGTGCAAACCTGATGATGAAAGTGCAACTTGAAGTGTAGGATTAGCTTTCCCGTTAGTTTGTTTTTCGGGAAGTATCCTTTTTAAATGAGAGTTGGTTTGATTGTGATGTGCATCTGTATCATAACTATCTTGATTATCTTCTTCGATTAAATGCAAGTTTTCTTCAGGATTGAAATTAAGACCTAAAGCTGCAACTATTTGGTCGGGATTGTTATTTAGTTCCGAAAGAAAAGGAAGAATTTGATCCAGTTGGGGTTCTAAAACTGACAGAGTTGCCAAAATAAAACCAGAGGAAGGTCGGCGCTGACCATCATAGGTTCCCCATATTCGCATTTTTACCAGCCAAGGACGATTTTTATAATAGTATTCCACCCACTTTAGTTTTAAAGATTCACGCAGCTGCTGAATATTCATCGGATATCTCGCTTCAGTTAACAAGAGTGCAGGCCTCTCTATAGGCTATTAATAAACCTCTTATCCTTGCGGATGAAACCGATAATAGAGCATCTTTGTAACTCTTTGATTGTTTACTAGATGCTTTTCAACCACCAAAGGCACTTCACTGGGATGGACGCCACTATACCAAACCATATCTGGTAGCACCAGCACCATTGGCCCATTGCCGCATTGTCCCAAACAGCTGCTACCTGTTACCGTGACTTCAGGGATAGATATAGCTTCAAAAGCTACTAATACTTTAGCAGCGCCTTGCTTGCGGCAAGTACGATTTTGGCAGACGCGGACGCATCGAGGATAAACAGGAGGTGTTACAGGTGAGTTTGATGATTTAGAAATACTGTTCATTTGTCATTTGTCCTTGGTCATTAGTCATTGGTCATTGGTAAAACAAATGACCAATGACTAATGACTAATAGCTATTCTGGTGAAAGTCCTTTTGATTGTAGCCATTCACGGTTAAAGATGCGTGACTGGTAACGGGAACCGCTATCACACAAAATAGTGACAATAGTATGTCCTGGCCCCATTTGTTTTGCTAAAGCAACAGCTGCGGCGACGTTGATTCCTGTAGAACCGCCCATAAACAAGCCGTCTTTCCGCAGCAGTTGATAAACTACCCGTAGGGCTTCTTTGTCATCTATCTGGATGGCATCATCAGCTGGTGCGCCTTCCATATTTGCAGTGACACGGCTATTACCGATGCCTTCAGTGATGGAATTGCCTTCTATTTTGATTTCACCAGTTTTAATGTAGCTATATAAACCACTACCCATTGGATCGGCAACTACGCATTTAATATCCGGATTTTTTTCTTTCAGGAACATAGACACACCTGCATATGTGCCGCCAGTTCCGGTTGATGTCACCCAAGCGTCAATTTTACCGTCTGTTTGCATCCAAATTTCTGGCCCGGTAGTTTCATAGTGGGCGTGACGGTTGGCTAAGTTATCAAACTGATTTGCCCAAATGGCGTTTTCCATTTCAGCAGCTATTCTGCCAGATAGCTTGACGTAATTGTTGGGGTCTTTATAAGGTACAGCAGGGACGGGACGGACTTCTGCACCTAATACCCTCAAGGCATCCATCTTTTCTTGAGACTGGGTATCAGGAATGATAATCAAGCATTTGTAGCCTTTGGCATTGCAAATATGTGCCAGTCCAATGCCAGTATTGCCAGCTGTTCCTTCTACGACAGTACCACCCGGTTTAATCAAGCCTTTTTCTTCTGCATCTTGAATAATATAAAGTGCCGCGCGGTCTTTGACGGAACCACCAGGATTGAGAAATTCTGCTTTACCGAGAATTTCGCAGCCAGTTTCTTCGCTAAAGCTGTTTAACCGAATTAATGGCGTGTTGCCGACAGTGCCTACAAAGCCGTTCTTGATATCCATTTTAAATTTACCTATGTTCTTCTTATAAAAATTCTTACTTATAGCGGTGCTGGGATTTAAGCTTAATTCATCCCTAAATTCAAATCATTGTCTGGACAATTATGTCTCTCAAACAAAAAGAGCGATCGCCCCACTAATAGAGCGATCGTCTAGATCTTATCAATTCCAAAAATTTATTAGCCTACTACAGCTAGTTTTAATCTTTCGCAACGTTAATACGTGAATTCTACAAAAGATTTTACTTGGTGTCTTAGTGTCTTTGTGGTTAAAAAGACATTATTTTTCACCACAAAGGCACTAAGACACAAAGGTAATAATTCATTCACAAAATATAAAAAATCTCACCTCCATAATGAAGGTGAGGTTCTTTAACTAAGTAAAATTACTTATTGGGTTGAGGAGTCATCCGTAGATAAGGCTTGACTTCCTGATACCCTTTGGGGAATTTCTCCTTCAGCACTTCTGGATCTTTCAGTGAGGGGACTATAACGCAATCATCACCATCTTTCCAGTCAGCTGGTGTAGCAACGCTGTAATTATCAGTCAGTTGCAACGAATCAATCACCCGCAGAATTTCATCAAAGTTGCGTCCGGTGCTGGGGGGATAAGTCAAAGTCAGACGCAGTTTCTTGTTGGGGTCGATGATAAACACTGTCCGCACAGTTACGCTGGCGTTGGCGTTGGGGTGAATCATGTCGTAAAGGTCAGAAACTTTACGATCTGCATCTGCCAGAATTGGGTAGTTAAGGGTGGTGCTTTGTGTTTCTTCGATATCACCAACCCAGCCTTTGTGTGATTCAACGTCATCAACGCTGAGGGCTATGACTTTGACATTACGCTTGTCAAATTCTGGCTTGAGTTTGGCAACGACACCTAACTCAGTGGTGCAAACAGGTGTGTAGTCTGCGGGGTGGGAGAACAGCACTACCCAGCTGTCACCTGCCCATTCATAAAAATCGATGTCGCCGTGTGTAGAGGCTTGGGTAAAATTCGGGACTGTATCACCTAGATGGAGAGCCATGATTTAATTTCCCTGCAAATCAACAAAGTATACGTATCCTATTTTGCCATGATGGCATAAAACACCGGTTCTCCGATAGGGCTATTGTGGTTCGCAACAAAATTTTAGGTAGCGAAATCAAAATTCAACCCACATAGAGTTAAAAAATTAGTAGCTTTAAAAGCTTTAATAGCTTTTAAAGGAAGAATATTTACGGTGCTGAATCTCTAGATATTCTAGTATTTTTTAATGCAAAATTTGCCTGCTGAAATTCATTTCTTGGAACTTGTAGTTATAACTAGTCTTATTGGGCACCATAGGTTCCTTGAATCCAACACCAATGTCAGCTATTCAGCCGAAAAATCAACCTTCTAAATCTAGATTTTTAATTATATTTGGATTGGCGATCGCACTTACTCTCGGATATGCAGCTTTTACATTATTTATTTATGTCTTGCTTTTTGCCACAATCCTGAGCAATGCAGATTTGAGACACCTCTTGCTCTATTCCTGTAACTGTACCAGGGGCGATCGCTAAGGAAGAGAACAGGGGGTGATTGCTGGTTGTCATCTAGTCCTACTTGAATTAAATTTGGTCAATAGTCACTAGTCAAAAAACTCTGGACTATTGACTATTAATTATTAACTAAAATAAATCCAAATCAGTAACTGCACCAAGACTGCTAGAAGATACCAATTTGGCATACTTAGCCAGCACACCAGTAGTGTAACGTGGTGGACGGGGTCGCCAAAGAGCGCGACGACGAGCTAATTGTTCATCAGATACGTGCAGGTGCAATAAACGAGCATGAGCATCAATAGTGATCGTATCGCCTTCTTCTACTAGAGCGATCGCACCTCCAACCGCCGCTTCTGGTGCAACGTGCCCAACGACCATACCGTAAGTACCGCCGGAGAAACGCCCATCGGTGATTAACCCCACACTATCACCCAAACCTGCACCGATAATTGCTGAAGTGGGAGCGAGCATTTCTCGCATACCGGGGCCGCCCTTGGGGCCTTCGTAGCGGATGACAATCACATCACCCTTGTTGATTTTCTTTGCCAGAATCGCCTCTAAACAAGATTCCTCTGATTCAAAAACTCGTGCTGGTCCAGTAATTTTAGGAACTTTTATACCAGTGATTTTTGCTACTGCTCCCTCTGCTGCCAGATTCCCTTTCAGGATAGCTAAATGTCCTTGCGGATACATCGGGTTGCCCCAAGCACGAATCACATCTTGGTTTGGTGACGGTTCATTGGGTACGTCTGCCAACACTTGTGCAATCGTTTCACTACTTATGGTGAGGCAATCTCCGTGCAGTAAATCATGCACTAGTAGCATTTTCATGACCTGGGGAATACCACCAGCTTGATGTAAATCTGTAGCCACGTACTTACCGCTGGGTTTCAAATCGCACAAAACTGGAACACGAGCACGGATCGCTTCAAAGTCGTCTAGGCTTAGTTCTACACCAGCAGCACGGGCGATCGCCAAAAAATGCAACACGGCATTTGTGGAACCACCCACCGCCATAATTACTGAAATTGCATTTTCGATAGATTTGCGGGTGATAATCTGACGGGGTAAGATTTGCTTACGAATTGCTTCTACTAAAACAAATGCCGATTTTTCTGTGCTGTCGGCTTTTTCTGAATCTTCTGCTGCCATTGTTGAAGAATAGGGCAAACTCATCCCCATTGCTTCAAACGCACTAGACATGGTGTTAGCTGTGTACATTCCTCCGCACGAACCTGCACCAGGACAGGCACGGCGTTCAACTTCTAATAACTCATCCTCGTCGATTTTCCCGGCGCTGTATTCGCCTACCGCTTCAAAACAACTGACGACGGTTAAGTCGCGTCCGTTGTAGTGTCCGGGTTTAATCGTACCGCCATAAACAAAGATGGCGGGAATGTTCATCCGGGCGATCGCAATCATTGCTCCTGGCATATTTTTATCGCAACCGCCGATCGCCAGCACTCCATCCATACTTTGTCCGTTGCAAGCTGTTTCGATGGAGTCGGCAATTACTTCTCGCGACACCAAGGAGTATTTCATCCCCTCGGTTCCCATCGAAATGCCATCGCTAATCGTAATTGTGCCGAATATTTGCGGCATCGCGTTGGCGTTGTTGATGCCTATTTCTGCCCTTTGTACCAGTTTGTTGATCCCCATATTGCAAGGGGTGATGGTGCTGTATGCGTTAGCAATCCCAACAATTGGTTTAGTAAAATCTTGATCTTGAAATCCAACGGCACGCAACATGGCACGATTGGGCGATCGCTGCACTCCTTGGGTGACAACTCTGCTTCTAAGATTTTCTGACATTTTGATTTCCTTAGACTCCTGAAATGCTTCTGTAGGAGCATCATAGATAGAAATTTTTCATATGTCCAATATATATTTATTCATAATTGAAACTTTTAAAATATCAAAACTATGGAACTACGACACCTGCGTTACTTGATTGCCGTAGCGGAGGAACTGCACTTTAGTCGAGCTGCTGAACGACTGCACATAGCCCAACCGCCTTTAAGCCAGCAAATTCAACAACTCGAAGCAGAATTAGGAGTGGAATTATTTCATCGCAAAACCAAGCGCCAGGTACAACTGACGGAAGCAGGAAGAGTATTTTTACGTGAGGCTTATCAACTGCTAGCACAGCTGGAACAGGCAATTGAGTTAACGCGCCGCACGGGTAGGGGAGAAACAGGACAATTGCAGGTAGGGTTTGTTAGTTCTGTCACCTATAACGTGCTACCTGCGATCTTGCAAGCCTTCCGCCAAAAGTTTCCCGAAGTGGAATTAGTATTGCAGGAATTAACGACAGCAGAGCAGGAGGTGGCGCTACGCAATCAACACATCCAAGTCGGCTTTGTGCATCCTCCTTTAGAAGATGATACCTTCAGTTGGAAATGCATTCAGCAAGAAAATCTGGTTGTAGCTTTGCCTGCAACCCATCCTTTAGCGAAACAAGAACGAATTGCAGTGCGATCGCTAACGGATGAATTGTTTATTTTATTCCCCCGCCATCTAGGAATTGGACTTTACGACAAAATAGTTGCTCTGTGTCAGCAAAGTAACTTTACACCGAAAGTTGCACAAGAAGCTATCCAAATGCAAACTATCATTGGACTAGTTTCTGCTGGAATGGCAATTGCAATTGTGCCGTCTTCTTTGCAAAATCTTCAGCGTATGGGTGTAGTGTATCGAGCGATCGCACAAGCAACACCGTTAGTAGAAACAGCAGTGATGTGGCAACCACAGAAAGAAACACCAGTACTGCGGCAATTTCTCACAGTTGTCGAGAGGGTTTGTGGTTGATTAATTTAGGTGCGATCGCTAATTTAGTTACCGTTAAAACTACTTATATGTGAATAGTGATGTGGAGCATGTTTTAAGAGTAGCAAAAAACTCGTGAAGAGTTATTCAACTTAATAGGTAATTAACCAGAGTTGTTTAATCCAAATCAGAATTGAGTGACTGTTACGTTAATACCAGAATCTAGTTGTTTGGGAGTCTGGAAATACTCTATTTGAGTATGTTGAGGAGTTGGATTATTTTTTTGCTTTTCGCATTCCTCCAAAATACGACCTAGATTGTTAATTAACTCAAGCGGATCAATCTTTTGGCATCCTTGCTCGCGTACCACTGAAATTGAACCTGAAGTTTGTTGGAGATGATGATTTCGGTTAATGACATTAACCCAGTTACCATTAATCGTGACTGGTTGGGTTATCAAAGAAGCAGCTTTTTGATTGCCAGATTCTTTGGCAGGACGAACATTTGTTTGGTCAGCAGAGGCATTCGGAGTCACACCAAGCGCACCAATCATAACGATCAAAGCTAGGAGCAACAATTTCATAAATTAAAGACCTCAAAGTTAATTAAATGCCCACTATTAATTTTGGCTTCTAAAACTTCAAGGCGCATCAGCGTAAATATCTGCGTAAAAATTAACCGTTATATTTTTAAAGATAGCGCGATTGTAATGGGTGAACGTTGGCGAGAAACTTGTGAAGCTATAAATGTAACTTCCTAACACTTGATTGTACTAATTGCGAATGCAGCCCCTCAAGTTGCAGATGCCCTAGCAGCGTTATTGCGTTTCAAGTTATCTATGCACTGAGGCGATCGCCAATTAAAACTCTATAGATAATTTCATCCCTAAGATAGAGGAGATTATTCTCTACAGAGGTTTTCATCTTTACTTTTGTGTCATTCGATTTGTTGAGTTAACCACCTCAAAGTTTTTCTCTAATTACAAGCCCGATTTTATGTTGCAACTTTGGGAAAATTACTGCCCAGAAGTTGAAGCATTATTTTATTTTGACCCTGATATTGTCAATAAAAGTCCTTGGGATTTTTACGTAGAGTGGGTTAGTCGTGGTATTACCCTATGCGAAGATGCCTACGATTATATGCCCGCCAATCATCCTTATCGACTTGCTTGGAAAGAACTTGCTGAACGCTACGGTTTTGTTTGCCATCGCGAACTAGACCGATATTACAATTCTGGCTTTATTGGGCTGAAGCAAAACCAGAAGTCCGTACTTGAAATATGGCAGAAATTACTAGAAACCTTTGAGTCCGCAGGATACATCAAGCTCAGTGATTTCCTTCTTGCTTTAGGGCGTTATCCCTATTTCCAAAGCGATCAATGCGTCCTTAACTTGGCACTGATGTTGTCTTCTGAACCATTGAGTACTGTCAGTAAAATGGGAATGGATTTTGGTGGTGTTACTGTGAACATTATGTCTCATGCATCAGGAGGGCAGATAAAACCCTGGCGAAAACAACTTATTTTCCAAGCTTTAGGAGGTGCACCTCCAACTTTGACAGATAAAGCATATTGGCAACACACTCAGGCACCAATTCGACTTTATTCTCAATCCTATTACTTCCGCAAAAAAATTGCTCTTCGTTGTGCTGCTGCGATCGGGCGTTTTATCCATCGCGCCTATTAGGAATTATCTATGTTGCTGTTCCATTGCCATCCAGTCTAAGGTAGCATGGCATTGGAACAGGCTTTGACTGCTCCTACTTCTTGGATTGTTACACCGTAGAGTAAAAGCTTTTCGGTTAGTGTAGTTTTACCCGCGTCTGGGTGAGAAATAATCGCAAAGTTACGACGGCGATCCATCTCTTAAGATTTATTCTTCAGCGCTGTCAAACAAGTAAAAAGTAAAAAGATAAAAGTAAAAAGAAATCCTCATATATAAATCTAGGGGCTTGAAACAAGGACATCTTTATGTTTCTCCATCAATAAATTCACTCTCTTGTATCCTTTTGAGATCAAGACAAAAAGAAATATTTTTCTTTCTTTTACCTTTTTACTTTTGAATTTTAACTTAAAAGATGGTCAAGTTATGTTTAAATATGTATTATTAACTATTTTATCTGTATTTATTGTTACTTTTAATCCTACTGTCTTTGCCCATCAAGTGAAAACAACAGCGCAAGTAGGTGCAACTCTCCATATTGAACCAAATGATACTCCTAGATCCGGAGAACCTACAACAGTTTGGTTTGCCCTCACCCGTAAAGGTGGTAAGGTGATTCCACTGGCAGAGTGCAATTGTCAGTTAGCTGTTTACGCTGAACCTTATGCCTCTGGAGAACCACCACTTTTGGAACCAACTTTAGAATCAGTCTCGGCAGAGCGTTATCAAGGAATACCTGGAGCGAAATTTACATTCCCCAGACCAGGAACTTATCAGCTACATTTGCGTGGTGAATCAACAGCACAAGCAAGTTTTAAACCATTTAATTTGAAATTTAATGTTACTGTAGCAGCAGGAAAATCAGTACGAGAAAATACACAAGATTTACAAGATATTAACCAGAACATTCCCAACACACAAACTAGGACAGCGCTACCGTGGGCGATCGCTGGTTTTGGTTTGATAACAATTGGTTTTTTATTCTTTTTAGTGCAACGAGTTAATAGGAATAGGGATAGTAGTTAGTGGTTGGTGGTTAGTAGTTAGTAGTTAGTGGTTAGTAGTTAGTGGTTGGTTGTTATTCTCCCACTCTCCCACAGCCCCCAACCCCAGAGGGGACCCCTAGCCCCCACTCCCCCACTCTCCCACTTCCCTACTCTCCTACTCTCCCCACGTACCCTAATCCCTAGTCCCTACTTATGTCGCTGTTTATGCCACTGCCATGCATGGCTAATAATTTCTTCTAAGGATGAATATTGTGGTTGCCAGCCTAAGATTTTTTTAGCTTTGTCGCTACTACCAATCAGAACAGGTGGATCGCCAGGACGGCGATCGCACTCTGTGACTTTAATATCCGCACCCGTTACATGTTTGGCTGTATCAATAACTTCTTTAACAGAGAAACCATTACCATTTCCTAAATTAAACACTCCGCTGTCGCCGCCTTTCAATAAATATTCCAAGCCCAAGACATGAGCATCAGCCAAATCATTAACGTGTATGTAATCTCTAATACAAGTACCGTCGGGAGTGGGGTAATCAGTGCCGAAAACCGATATAGATTCGCGTTTACCCAAAGCAGTTTGCAGAACTAAGGGAATTAAATGAGTTTCTGGGTTATGGTCTTCCCCTAACAAACCACCGGGATCGGCTCCAGCGGCGTTGAAATAGCGGAAAATTACTGATTTAAAATCATAGGCGGCATCAAAATCAGAGAGAATTCGCTCTACCATCAGCTTGGTAGCGCCATAGGGATTGATCGGATTTTGGGGATGGTCTTCTGGAATAGGTATGACCTCGGGGACTCCATAAGTTGCACAAGTAGAAGAAAATACAAATTTATTTACAGAAGCTGCTAGCATCGCTTCTAGGAGGGTCAGAGTGCCTAAGACATTGTTGCGATAGTATTTAGCAGGGTCGATCACTGATTCTCCCACATAGGCGTAGGCAGAAAAGTGCATCACAGCCGCAATTTCACGACTTTGAAATAACCGATCCAGTAGTGAGCGATCGCTTGTATCACCTACTACCAACTCTACTTTTAAAGCTGTTTCTACCAAGTCACGATGTCCATACACTAAATTATCGAGAATTACGACCTCATACCCAGATCGCAGCAAAGCAAGCACAGCATGGGAACCAATATATCCAGCCCCTCCCGTTACCAAAATTGTAGGCTTTTCAGGCGACATCGTTTTTCCTTTTGCTTAGTTAACTACTTCATTAAATTAATTTACCTGAACCACATTACTGATCTAGAAAATTACAAATACTGCGGTCAGTTGAAAAAATTTGCTCTAAAATCACTACGACGGTGGTCTTTGTGTGAGGGGGAGCCACCCCCGTGCGGAGATATCCCTCCGCTTTTGGGGAGTGGCGTTATGAGGAATTTGAGGTCAGATAACAGTGCTATTACTACTTATTTGACGCTAAAATAACTCAAATGCCCAAAATTGCTAGGCTGACCGCACCAGAAGATTTGAGAGTAAATTTATGTTTGTACTATTAAGCCGGGTTCTTCTTTGGCTGCTTCTCTTAGCGGTTTTAGTCTCCTTGTTCCAAAGATTTTATCCCACAGGAACTTTTGTCGGACGATTGTTCTTGGTCATTTTTCTGATGCTCGTCTTGTTATGGTTTGTTAACCCGAATGAGCCAGCAATCTCCGCATTGTGGGAGGTAATATCATTTCCGCTCAAGCCTTTAGGAGCATCAATTTTGCTGTTGCTGTTTGCTGCTCAGAAAATCAAGGGCGGAGCAATAGACAAACCAGGAGGTATGTATCTTGCTTGGGCCTTAACGATTCTGCTTTTGGCTAGTACACCAGCTGTAGCCTACTTTCTGCTTCGGTCGCCGATCGCCAAGATTGGTAATTCTGACTTAGCTTTCATAAGTACACCAACATCGGGGGTACTGGTGGCATTAAAACAAGACCCTAATGTAGAGAGCATATCAGATATGGCGGGTGATGGGGCGATCGCGCAACTGGGATTAAATTCTATGGACGCGAAAGTCGCACCTTATCTGTTGCAAACTCCAGCCGAAATTGCCAGACGTGGGTTGCGATTGGAAGATTTTATACCCAATGCCCAAACTTTGGCACTGACAACGCGAGTGTGGGAAAGTTATCTCAACCAGGTTTACGTTTTCTTGCGTGGTAGACAGCCATATGTGAGTCGCAGGATAGCACAAAAGGACTATTGCAATTAAGTTAATATACTTATCCTGACATCATAACTTAAATGTAGTCAAAGCCATCCGAAAATCTTTACCCAATCATTCTTCCAATATCCTCTTGACAAAAGTGCAGTTTTATCGGTGGTAAATTGACAGCCATAAGGCTAAAAAAGCAGCATCTAAAAAGGCCACAATGCTACATTTGTAGCTGACTGGCCTTGTTTAAACTTTATTTCTATCTGTAGCCAGAGATAGCCAGATTTTGGCCTGCCCAAGATTATATAAGGTATAAAATTGCTGGAATGGCACAAAGACGACGCCTTGCTATACTTGCTGCTTACCTGCGTCCCCATTGGCAAGAGGCAACATTAGGTATTGTTGCTTTGTTAACTGTCAATGGGCTGGGTGTTTATATTCCTTTATTGATTCGTACTTGCGTTGACAAACTCTCGGGAACATTTAGCTTAAATCAATTATTAAATTACATAGTGCCCATTGTTTTGTTGACTTCGGCAATGTGGCTGATTCGTATGGCCTCCCGCATCTGGATATTTGGTGTAGGGCGTCAGGTAGAATATGAACTGAAACAGCGGATTTTTGAACATTTACTCAAACTAGAACCCTCATATTTTGCAACCAATACCGTAGGTGATTTGATTAGTCGCGCTACAAGTGATGTGGACAACATCCGGCGGTTGTTGGGTTTTGCTGTTCTGAGTTTGGCAAATACCGTGTTTGCCTACAGCCTGACACTGCCAGTCATGCTATCTATCAATGTAGAGATGACATTAGCATCACTGGCAGTATATCCTTTTATGTTCTATGTGGTGCATCTGTTTAGCGATCGCCTCCGCAATGAACAATTAGCAGTACAGGATCGACTTTCTGACCTTAGCGACTTAATCCAAGAAGATATCAGCGGCATCGCCCTAATAAAAATTTATGCCCAAGAGGAAAATGAGCGCCGGGCTTTTGCTAAAAAAAATCAGCATCTGCTGCAAGCTAACCTCAAACTAGCAAAAAGCCGAAATACGCTGTTTCCCTTGATTGGCGGACTAGCCAATATCAGTTCGCTAGTCATCATCTTGCTCGGATCAACGCGGATAGCCTCTGGAACGCTTGATGTTGGTGATTTTGTCGCCCTGCTTCTGTATGTAGAGCGTTTGGTTTTCCCCACCGCCCTATTAGGTTTCACAATCACTGCTTATCAACGAGGTGAAGTGAGTGTCGATCGCATCGAGTCAATTTTAACGGTAACACCCGAGATCAAAGACGAAACAGATTCAATTCATCTACCCACAGAGGAAGTGCAAGGGAAACTGACAGCGAAAAACCTCAGTTACACATATCCTGGTGCTGCCACTCCCGCTTTAGACAATATCAGCTTTACTATCACACCCGGGGAAACTGTAGCAATTGTGGGAGCCATTGGTTCAGGGAAATCTACCTTGGCAAATGCTTTACCTCGCTTGTTAGATATCGAACCAGGCCAGTTATTTTTGGATGAGGTAGACATTACTAAAATTGCCCTAGCAGATTTACGCAGTGCGATCGCCTACGTTCCCCAAGATAGTTTTCTCTTCAGCACCACCATCAAAAATAATATCCGCTATGGCGATCCCGTCGCCGAACAACAAAAAGTAGAATCATCCGCCAAAACTGCCCAAATTCACCCAGAAATCATCAATTTCCCCCAGCAATATGAAACCATCGTCGGAGAACGCGGTATTACTCTTTCTGGTGGACAGCGGCAACGCACCACCCTTGCGAGAGCAATGTTAATTGATGCCCCAGTTTTAATTTTGGATGATGCCCTTTCCAGCGTTGACAATCAAACAGCTACAACAATCTTAAAAAATCTTTCTGGGGGTACAAAACGCAAAACTGTAGTTTTCATCACTCACCAACTGTCCGCTGCTGCCGCTGCTGACCGAATTTTTGTCATGGATAAAGGTAAAATCGTCCAGATGGGTACACAGATAGAGCTTTTGCAACAACCAGGTCTATACAGAACTTTATGGAGTCAGCATCAGGTAGAGGAATTACTGCATTAAAGGGGATTGGGACTGGGGATTATGGTTCATAACGAATTTAAATTAAAAAACTCTGCGTGCCTCTGCGCTTACTCTGCGTGCCTCTGCGTTTAAATAAAGCATTTTTAAACCCACCTTCGTAGGCAAAAAACCTCACAGCCTGCGAAGGCAGGCTTTGTTCGTACAGCCCCACCCTTCTAGGGTGCAGGCATTTCTAAATCAAACTCTTGCAGGCAAAGAAATCCTTGTAGGTGCTTCTAAACTCGCATCTTGCGTACTATCAATTTCTGACGATACCAACAATTCTCGAATCAACCTGGCGATCGCTTTTTGCGCCAACTGGCTGGCAATTTGTTGTCCCAAACGCTGCACTCCGGGATTTACCAACATTTGGGCTAGTTGCGGAGCAAGCTGCGTCGGGTCAAAGCCACGAGTTTCGCGGAGAATATTTAATATTCGTTTGATATGCTCCAAGGTTTGTTGTTGCTCATCTGTAGCAGCAGGCGTTTCGTTAATTGCTGTGACACCAACCCGTTCCCGCAGTAGGTATGTGAAGTTGTGCAGAATATTTTTACTCAATGCTTCTACACTTTTCACAAATTCATCCACCAAGCGATCGCGAATGAAAGCACCGCGTTCGGAAGTGAGAAAATCTACCCCTTGATTCAATACCAAATTCAAGTCATAGTCTTGATTGTTACGAGCATTGCGTAACAAGTTTTCCAAGCGGTTCCAGCGGAAACGACCTTCTTTGAAAAGCAGATCCCGCAGCGATGCTCTTAATTCTGGTGCTGGATCGGTTAACAATCGTTTAGCAACGTAAGGATAAGCCTCACTCAAGACTTTGAAGTTGGGGTCAATATAGATAGCGATACCTTCCAGCGTTACCAGAGAACGAATAATCAAAGCGTAGTAGGGAGGTACGCGGAAGGGATACTCATACATCAAAGCCGATAGTTCATCAGTGATGCTTTTAATGTTCAACTCAGCTACACTAGCTCCCTGAGCATTGGCAAATACTTTGGCAAATGCCGGAATAATCGGCGTTAAATCTGTCTCCGGTGAGAGAAAATCTAACTTGACGTAGTCGTATGCCAATCCTTCAAAGTCACGGTTAACTACATGAACAATGGCTTCAATTAAACCGTAACGCTGTGGCGGCTTAATCTCGCTCATCATGCCAAAGTCCAGATATGCCAATTTCCCATCGGTGGTGGCTAACAAATTACCAGGGTGGGGATCGGCGTGGAAAAATCCATGTTCTAGCAACTGTCGCAAGGAACACTGCACTCCCACTTCAATTAAATAGCGGGCGTTGATGCCTTGGGCGCTAATTTTTTCTGGTTCAGTTAATTTTGTACCGTTAATCCACTCCATCGTCAAAACGCGACGGTTGGTGTATTCCCAGTAAATTTTCGGTACGTAAACGTCTTTAAGATGACCGTATAACTGATAAAAGCGCTCAGCATTTTCTCCCTCGTGAATGTAGTCCATCTCTTCAAAGATGCGATCGCCTAATTCATCGAGGATACCTACCAAATCGCTGCGGATGCGTTTAAAATTTTTCTGCGCCCATCCTGCTAATTGCCGTAAGATAAACAAGTCAATAGCAATCCGTTCTCGCAAGTCAGGACGTTGGACTTTGACGGCGACTTCCTCACCAGTTTTCAGCTTACCTTTGTATACTTGCCCCAAGGAAGCGGCGGCGATTGGTTCTGGTGAAAGTTCCTCGTAAACCTCCTGTGGAGGTGCGCCTAATTCTTCTTCTATAAATTGATAAGCTATTTCGTTGGGAAAGGGTGGCAACTTGTCTTGCAGCTGGGTAAGTTCCTCTAGGTACACCGGAGGAACTAGATCAGGTCGGGTAGACAATGCTTGTCCGATTTTAATATAGGCAGGGCCTAAATTTGTTAGGATTTCTCGCAGGCGAATTGCTCGGCGACGGTCATTTTTAACGGCTATTCCCCATTTGCTATCCAACCATGCACCAAGAGCAAAGCTGATCGTTGGTGTCAAAACCGCGATAATGCGTCGCAAAACTTGCAGGGGACGACTTTTATAGTAGATCTTGATCGCCTGCGGATCGTATCGCAATGCTGCCTCAGGTTCAATTGTGGAACTGACCAGCCCTCTATGTCCTTGAGCTTCTTCTAGTGCTGGTAAACTCACAACAGATGCTTTAGCACCATTGTCCGGTACTACTTCATAATCAACTTCCAGGGAAGTAGGGGAAACTGTTTTTGCATTCATGAGCTTACCACCGCATCGGAGCTATTATGTTAAGTATTGTAACAATTTGTTGAGAGAGTAGGTTTCTAAAAAAAGGCATAAACCAAAATAAGACAGCTATCCTGGAGGCAGGAGGAGCACCCCGGCAGGAAGCAGAAGGTAGAAACTGGGAGAAAGCCCAAAGAAAGAGCAAGGCAAGAATTTTCATTAGTACTGTAATTTACAGTTCATGACGGCTATTTATATCAATACATTATCGATTCCAAAGCAGGAGTAATTAAGAAGGTTCATAGCTAGATTGCTATACTTACTAAAGCCAAAATTAAACTAGTGCTGCATAACGAAAATAACCAACAAGTTAAGAACAAGTCACAATAATTAATGTAATAAGGATTATTCTCTTCTGTCTTCTGCCTTAATGTACTAAGTTTGCTAAACTCAAGGATGCTTGTGTATTCAAAAGTAGTAGATTTTGCAGGGTGCAAAAAGGCGATCGCTAGTACATCACGGCTACAATTATCCAACTGTTACAAAGAGACAAAACCTTAATTTAGTGGGAATTTACGCCTTCAGCACAGTTGCCTCTTACCTCCTGCCTGACTGTACTAGTGTCCCTAAAGTTAGAAGTATCTGGCGTCTGCCCTCACGGAGAATTTAGCTCAATGTTGTCTCTGTTGCAAATAGAAAATTTTGCCCTCATTGACAAGCTGGAATTGGAATTTGGTTTGGGATTGAATGTATTGACAGGTGAAACCGGCGCAGGCAAGTCGATTATCTTGGATGCCATTGATGCGGTATTAGGCGGAAAAGTCTCTAGTCGCGTGGTTCGCACAGGTACAAGTAGGGCAATGGTAGAAGCAACTTTCTCCTCTAATTCTGCCTTAGTAGCTTGGTTGACAGAACAGGAAATCGATCTCATTGATGAAAATTCCGTAGTGATTAGCCGAGAAATTACCATTTCATCTGGGAAAGTACGGAGTAGATCGCGGATAAATGGAGTGTTAGTCAATCAGCAGGTGATGTCAGGACTGCGCGATCGCTTGGTAGAAATTACTGCTCAAGGTCAAACAGTCTTAGTTGGACAGTCTGCTCAAATTCGCGATTGGTTAGATGTGTATGGTGGAGAATCTCTGTTGCAGCAGCGACAAGAAGTCGCCACTGCTTTTAGCGCCTACCAACAAGCCCATCAGACATTAGAAAAACGCCGGACATCAGAACGGGAACGCTTGCAACAACTAGATTTACTGTCCTATCAAGTTAAGGAACTCGGGGATATCAACCTTAGCGATCCTGATGAACTAGAGCAACTCCAGCAAGAACACCAACGCCTGAATCATGTTGTTGAACTCCAACAGATGAGTTACAAAGTATACCAAGCTTTGTACCAAAACGACGATGAAACCCCAACCGCGACAGATTTGCTGGGAGACAGCGAAGTAACGTTGAGTGACATGGTAGAATACGATTCCCAGTTGCAAACGCTGTTAGATTTGGTGAGGGATGCTCAGGCAACTGTAGCGGAAGTAGCAAGGCAAATTAACGCCTATGGAGAAAGTTTGGAGGCAGATCCGCAGCGATTAGAAGAAGTAGAAGAACGCATTCGAGAATTAAAGAAAATTTGCCGCAAGTATGGGCCGACGCTGGCTGAGGTAATTGACTACTACCAGCGTATCCAAGCGGAATTAGCTGAACTGAATGACAGCGAACAATCTATTGAAAGTCTAGAAACACAAGAGGCGGAGTGTTTGGCTAAGCTTACTCAAGCTTGCCACCAGTTGAGTCAGTTGCGTCGCACCGCCGCAGCTAAATTAGAAGCCAAACTAATTAGGGAATTAAAACCCTTAGCTATGGAAAAGGTACAGTTTCAAGTGGAGATTGTACCAACTTTTCCCACTGCTGCTGGAGCAGACAAAATTACATTTATGTTTAGTCCCAATCCAGGAGAACCGCTACAACCTTTATCAGAAATTGCCTCTGGTGGGGAAATGAGTCGGTTTTTGCTAGCGCTGAAAGCTTGTTTTTCCCAAGCAGATGCAACGGGGACGCTAGTATTTGATGAAATTGATGTCGGCGTTTCCGGACGAGTAGCACAGGCGATCGCCGAAAAATTACACCAACTCAGTCAATTTCACCAAGTATTGTGTGTTACTCACCAGCCTTTAGTTGCCGCAATGGCAGATCGGCATTTTCGCGTAGACAAGCAAGTGATCAATAAAGTTAAGGGTAAAAAAGAACATAACAGACATCCAGAAGAACGTACCGTTGTGCGTATTACTACTTTAGATAACTTAACCAAACGTCGAGAAGAACTGGCTCAACTAGCAGGCGGTAAATCAGCCCAAGAAGCGATCGCCTTTGCGGAATCTTTGCTCACGCAGGCTGCAAATCACAGAAGAAAAAGTGTAGGGGTATAAAGCCCCCACTAAAATCATCTGAAGAATTCCGGATTGAGTGTACCAAATTAGAAGAGACAGTAAGTTTACCTGATATTCGCATATGTTGATGTTACTTTATAAATATAAATACTTATTTGAAAAACCTATAAAAAATTAACATACGAGATTTGGCGATCGGTTCGCCAAATTTTCCGCAATTGTCCCAAGGACAATTGAATATACATTGTGTACGGTTTAACTAGGAAATAAGTGACAGGCAGCTTAAATACAAGATGCCGTCTACTGCCGTGAAGTTTTATCTAATAGTATTGTCCTGCTCCTATGACTCCAAAACACACCAAACTTAAATTTCCTCTGTTGCAATATCTCAACCAGCCCTTATTTAACTCAAATACCAAACTGGTATTAAATCCCCGCCGCTTCGCTCATCTCTACAGAGTTGGACTTCTCAAAAGGTGTTGGACTAGAGATTGTGATGCCAAACGACCTTATTCAAACTAAAGAGTCATAGAGTTAAAAAATCAAGAGTCAAGAGTCAAGAGTTAAAAGATTATGAGTTTAAACTCGAGACTAGAGACTATGAATTCTTGACTTTGAATTATTGACTCTTGATTAAATTTAAAACTTGCCTTGAGAATGAGGCTTTTTACCATCAAGTAAAGCACTGACAGTCATATCTCCCATCACATTAATTGCAGTGCGGCAGCGATCCAAAAACCAGTCTACAGTTACAAGCACGGCAATATACTGAGTGGGCAAACCAACCGAAGTGAATACGAGTGTCATTGTCACCAGTCCCGCATTGGGAATATTAGCTGCACCCACCGAGGCAAAAATTGAGGTGAGAATGACAAGAAATTGCTGCCCAATATTTAAATGTTGTCCCAGCACTTGAGAGATAAACAATGCAGACATTGCTTCGTAAAGGGCAGTGCCATCATTGTTGAAATTTGCCCCAACTAACGATCCCAAAGCAGCAGAAGATTCTCGCAAGCCAATTTTTTCTTGCAAAACTTCAAAGGTGACGGGCATAGTCGCCCCTGAAGAAGATGTAGAAAAAGCCATCAAAAAGGCATCGGAACCGCCACGCAAGAAATTCAACGGTTTCACCCAAGAACCAAAGTTAACTCTAGTGAGATAGTAGCAAGCTTGCAACGCCAGGGCTATTAGCACCGCCACAATAAACGCTGCCAAAGATATAAACGGATCGAAACCTTCTTTAGCAACTGTCGAAGCAACGATCCCAAAAACTGCCAAGGGTACTAAAGCAATCACCCAATTGAGGATACGGATTACCGCCTCAAACAAAATCGAAATCACGTCTTCAATGGGTTGGTAGCTATTCTTACCTTGAGCCACCATCTCTGATTTGATCGCACGCAGGACGATACCAAAAGACAGGGCAATCACAATCAACTGGATGACGTTGTTATTTACCAACGGCTCAAGGATAGCTTTTGGTACAGCATCTTGAATTAGTCCCCACGGGTCGAATTTTTGCTCTGCTGATGTTGTTGTACCTCCTGGAACAGTCAAACGCCCCCAAGTACCAGGATGCAGGACGTTTGCTACTAAAAGTCCAATCAGTATTGCTACTGTAGTATTGGTAAACAGTAGTACCGCCAAACGCCGTCCCGCTGTACCGGGAATGTTTGCCGTCATAAAAGTGTGTAGCACTGCCACCAAAATCAGTGGTGGAGCTAGGGCGCGGAGAGCCTTGAGTACTAATTCTGCGGGAATTGCCAAGTTCTTAATTAGGGCTTCGTTGGCTGGGCTGGGATTTCCTCCACCCAGTGCAATTCCTACTGCTATTGCTAGAATCAGTGCGATGACGATTTGCAACGTGAGCGGGACTTTTTGCCACCAAGGACGGCGTTTGACTTGAGGCTGATCGATACTGTCTGTTTCGTTCATTGCTCGATACTTGGCTAGCGATGTCACTATTAAAACATCACTTGGCGAATATCAAGTTCCAGAAAAATACAAGTTTTATGTTGGCAAACTGAGTTACTCTAAGATACCATCCCTTTTCAAAATCTGAACAAGGGCATCTTGATGTTGTTCGCTTGTGGTAGGAAAGGCATATGTCTTTTGTTCCGTTGCATATTCATAGTGATTACAGTCTCTTGGATGGTGCCAGTCAACTGCCAGAATTGGTAGATCGCGCCATCGAACTGGGCATGAAAGCGATCGCCCTCACAGATCATGGTGTCATGTACGGTGCGATCGAACTAATAAAAATCTGCCGTAGCAAGAATATCAAGCCAATTATTGGCAACGAAATGTATATTATTAACGGCGATATCACCAAACAAGAACGCCGTCCCCGTTATCATCAAGTTGTTTTAGCAAAAAATACTAAAGGCTATAAAAATTTAGTCAAATTAACATCAATTTCTCACCTCCAAGGTGTACAAGGCAAAGGAATTTTTTCTCGTCCTTGTATTAGTAAAGACTTACTCAAAGAACATCATGAAGATTTGATAGTCACCAGTGCTTGTTTAGGTGGAGAAGTACCCCAAGCAATTCTAGCTGGTAAACTAGATGCTGCCCGCAGAGTTGCCCAATGGTACAAAGATGTATTTGGTGAAGACTATTATTTAGAAATTCAAGATCACGGCTCCCCAGAAGACCGAATTGTTAATGTAGAAATTGTGAAAATTGCCCAGGAGTTAGGCATTAAGATTGTTGCGACAAATGACTCCCATTATATTTCTTGTTACGACGTCGAAGCGCACGACGCATTGTTGTGTATTCAAACAGGCAAATTGATTATTGAAGATAACCGGATGCGTTACAGCGGTACAGAGTATCTTAAATCCGCTGAAGAAATGAAGCAGCTATTTCGCGATCATTTGCCAGAAGACGTAATTGAAGAAGCAGTAGCAAATACTGTAGAAGTTGCAGATAAAGTCGAACCGTATAATATTCTCGGTGAACCTCGCATCCCTAATTACCCTATTCCATCTGGTCACACTCCTGATACTTACGTAGAAGAAATTGCTTGGCAAGGACTATTAGAAAAACTGAATCGCAAATCTCGCAACGAAATCGATTTAGTTTACAAAGAAAGATTGGAATATGAACTAAAAATGATTCAGCAGATGGGTTTTTCCACATACTTTTTAGTTGTGTGGGACTACATCAAATTTGCTAGAGATCATGATATTCCCGTTGGCCCAGGACGTGGTTCTGCTGCTGGTTCTTTAGTAGCCTACACAATGGGAATTACCAACATTGATCCAGTCCATCACGGGTTACTCTTTGAAAGATTTCTCAACCCAGAACGGAAATCCATGCCTGATATTGATACGGATTTCTGTATTGAAAAACGAGATGAAGTCATAGACTATGTAACTGAAAAATATGGTACAGAAAGAGTTGCTCAAATCATCACTTTTAACCGCTTAACTTCCAAAGCGGTGTTAAAAGATGTCGCGAGAGTATTAAATATTCCCTACGGGGAAGCAGACAAAATGGCGAAGTTGATTCCTGTATCGCGGGGTAAACCAGCGCCACTCAAAAAGATGATTTCGGATGAGACGCCAGAACCAGAATTTAAAGCTAAATACGAAAGCGATCCCAGAGTCCGCCACTGGGTAGATATGGCGATTCGGATTGAAGGGACTAACAAAACCTTTGGTGTGCACGCAGCGGGTGTAGTGATTTCTTCTGAACCATTAGATGAAATTGTGCCATTACAAAGAAATAATGATGGTTCTGTGATTACCCAGTATTTTATGGAAGATTTAGAATCTCTGGGTTTGTTAAAGATGGATTTTCTGGGTTTAAAGAACCTGACAATGATTCAGAAAACCATCGAGTTAATTGAAGATAACCACGGATTTAAAATCGATCCTTATGTAATTACTGCTCAGGAAAGAAAAGCTCAAAAAATATTAGCCAAAGGTGGAGAAACTGCCAAACTACCTCATGATATCAAAAAGACCTATGAATTATTGGAAGCTGGTGAGTTAGAAGGTGTATTTCAGTTAGAATCATCGGGAATGCGCCAGATAGTGCGAGATTTGAAGCCTTCCAATATAGAAGATATTTCTTCTATATTGGCGCTTTATCGACCGGGCCCATTAGATGCAGGACTGATTCCTAAATTTATCAATCGTAAACATGGCCGAGAAAAGATTGATTATGAACACACTCTTTTGGAACCAATTCTAGATGAAACCTATGGAATTATGGTTTATCAAGAGCAAATCATGAAAATTGCTCAAGATATGTCTGGATATTCTCTTGGTCAAGCTGATTTGCTACGTCGGGCGATGGGTAAAAAGAAAGTTTCCGAAATGCAAAAACAGCGAGAGAAATTTATCGATGGTGCAGCAAAAAATGGTGTAAAGCAACAAATTGCCGAAGAATTGTTTGAGCAAATGTTGAAGTTTGCTGAATATTGCTTGAGTTATGACACAGAAATTTTGACGGTAGAGTATGGATTTTTGCCGATTGGGGAAATAGTGGAAAAAGGCATTGAATGCACAGTGTATACTGTTGATAACAATGGAAATGTGTATACACAAACGATTGCTCAGTGGCATAATCGCGGTCAACAAGAAGTATTTGAATATTGTTTGGAAGATGGTTCGGTGATTCGAGCCACAAAAGACCATAAATTTATGACGACTGATGGGCAAATGTTGCCAATAGATGAAATATTTGCAAGGGGATTAGATTTGCTACAAGTGAAGGGTTTGCCGGAGTGAAACTTATTTGCTTGGTTAAGTATTGATGCGATCGCACCTTAAATAATGTCATTGATAAAGCACTAATAATTATGGCAGTGTATCAGCCAACCAAAGTAAGCTAAATTTAGATTTGCACTACTGGGAGTGGAGAGATGTTGTTGGAATTAAAGCGCATCCAGGTTCCACCGGGACAACGAGTGCTGCTGAAAGATATCAGCTGGCAGGAATTTGAAACAATTCTGGAAGATTTAGGGGAACACCGTGCAGCACGAATTGCCTATGACCGGGGAATACTAGAGATTATGACACCACTGCCGGAGCATGAATATGATAAAGAAATTATTGGTGACTTGGTCAAGGCTTTACTAGAAGAGTTAGAAATTGAGTTTATCAGCCTTGGTTCTACCACTTTCAAAAACCAAGCTATGGCTCAAGGTATAGAACCTGACCAGTGTTTCTATATAAAAAACGAAGCGAGGATTCGCGGGAAGAAGCGACTAGATTTAACAGTAGACCCTCCACCAGATTTAGCGCTAGAAGTGGATATCACATCCCGAACTCATCCCAATATTTATGAAGCACTAAAAGTTCCTGAACTTTGGCGATTTGACAAAGGTAAGTTACAAATTAATGTACTGCAAGATGGACTTTATGTAGAGTCACAGGAAAGCTTGAATTTTCCCAGATTTCCACTGATTGAGGTGATTCCTCAATATCTTGAGCAAAGTAGAACAACTGGCAGAAATGCAACGCTGAAGGCTTTTCGCCTTTGGGTTAGAGAGCAAATACAACAAAAATAGCCCGTTTCGTGTCTAAAGGTAAAATATCTATATAGTACATATTAAGGTAGTTGCGGAAATGACAATTGTAGTTCCAAGAGCCACTACCATAGAGGAATTCTTGAAACTTCCATCTATTGATGAGTCTCCAGCCTGGGAGTATATTAACGGTGAGGCAGTTCAGAAACCGTGGGAGGAGGCAAACATAGCCTGTTGCAAAAGCGTTTAGTCGCTGCGGTAGATGCAGCAGGTAGCAACTATGAAGCTTTCCCAGAATTGCGCTGTTCGTTTGGTAATCGTTCAGTTGTTCCTGATGTAGTTGTCGTCGCCACCAACAAACTACCACTTGATGATAGCGGTGATATTACAAGCACTGGTATTGAGTTTCCTCCTGCTTGGGTGATTGAAATTCTTTCTCCCGACCAAAGTCAAACTAAAGTTACAGGCAATATTTTATACTATGTTAAAAATGGCACTCAACTAGGATGGTTGATAGATCCAAGTGAACGCTCTGTGTTAGTTTATCAGCCTAATCGCCTGCCAGATTTGTTGGCTAGAACAGATGTATTACCTGTGTTGGAAGGTATAAACCTGAGTATCGCTGTTGATGATGTATTTGCTTGGTTAAAGCGGATCGGGTTTTAAGGCGATCGCCAACTTAGATATGTTGATCTTTACGATTCACCGCGAATAACACCTCCTGGGCATTTTCCAATAATTTTAATGTTACACTCAGGCAAATCACAGCGATGTTGTATTGATTTCTCAATTATTAAGGTAATTGTTGGACGTATATAGAAGTTATTGAAGGTGCGTTAGTATAGCGCAACGTAGCTTAAAAATCTTTGTGTTTCTTCCTTCGTGTCCTTTGCGTCCTACCCTAGCGGGAAGCCGCTAGCGCGTCTATGTGGTTCATTTAATTCCCCTCTCCGCTAGCGGGGAGGGGGTAGGGGGTGGGGTACTACGCGCTAAAGTACTTCGCTACCGGGTGATAGCAAATAATCGCCGTCGTAGACTGTTCCGGATACAATTGCTCACTTTCATCCATATACAAATCAATCCTGTCAGTCCCCAACAACTCCAGCTGCTTGTACTGATCCTGAATATTCGGACACGCCGGATAGCCAAAACTGTACCGCGAACCTTGATACCGCTGTGCCAATACATCTCGAATATTATTCGGTTCCTCAGCACCAAAACCCAACTCCCGGCGAATCCTAGCATGTGTCCACTCAGCCAGCGCTTCCGCCATCTGCACGGCTAAACCGTGGAAATACAGATAATCAGTGTATTGATTATTTGCAAACAACTTCTGCGCGTACTCCGTGGCAACATGTCCCACCGTCACCGCCTGCATCGGGAACACATCAATAACTCCCGACTCCTTCGGCGCAAAGAAATCTGCAATACACAGTCTCCTCAACGACTTCTGCCTGGGAAACTCAAACCTTGCTATCTCCTTGGTGTCCTTCGTATCTTTGTGGTTGTATATATACAAACTATTCCCCTCAGCCTGACAAGGGAAATACCCATAAATCACCTGTGGATGCAACAAATTCTCCTCAATAATTCGCTGCTTCCACTCTTCCAAAATCGGATACACCTTCTCATTCAAGAAAGCCTGATATTCTTCCTTAGATTGCTCCTTCGGCTTGCGGAATTGCCACTGTCCCGCAATCAAAGCTTGCAAATCCAAGTACCAAAATACCTCCTCCAGAGGAATATCACTCGGCTGTAACAGCTGCGTTCCCCAGAAAGGCGGTGTCGGACGTTCGATATCTACTGCTACCGCTTCCGAACGACGGGTATCGACAACTTGAGGTTCTGGGGGTGCTTGTTCTTGCACTGCTTCTGCTACTGGCTGTTTGTGACCATTTCCTGATACTTCCGCAGTTTCAGCAAGTTCATCCAAAAAGCCCTTCACATCATCCCACTTACCAGCCGTTTTCGCTGGCATTAATTTATCCATGAAGTGCAAATCAGAGAATGCATCCTTGCCATATATCACCTTACCTTTGTAAGTATTCTGACAATCTTCATAGACAAACTTGGGAGTCAGCGCCGCACCACCCAAAATTACGGGTACAGTAATTCCCTTTTCGTTAAATACCTCCAAATTTTCTTTCATGAAGGCGGTGGACTTCACCAGCAACCCACTCATGGCAATACAATCAGCCTTGTGTTTTTGGTAAGCCTCGATCATGCTTTCCACCGGCTGCTTAATCCCCAGGTTAATCACCTTGTAACCGTTGTTGGACAAGATGATATCCACCAAGTTTTTGCCAATGTCGTGAACATCGCCTTTGACAGTGGCGATAATAAATGTACCTTTGGCGTTATCATCACCAGCTTCTGATTTTTCCATGAAGGGTTCGAGGTACGCCACCGCCGCTTTCATGGTTTCGGCTGACTGCAACACAAAAGGTAGCTGCATTTGTCCAGAACCGAACAACTCACCTACTACTTTCATGCCATCGAGCAAGAAGACGTTGATAATATCCAAAGGAGGATATTTCTTTAAGGCTTCGGCAAGTGCTTGATCTAAACCAATGCGTTCGCCGTCGATGATGTGACGCTTGAGGCGTTCTTCGATGGGGAGACTTTCATCGACGCCTTTGTCGCGTTTCGTTGTCACCCCTTCAAACATTGTAGTTAGTTCTGCCAAGGGGTCATAAACGCAGACATCGCCTTCAAATTTGCGTTCGTCGTAAATCAACTGGCGGCAGATTTCTTGATGCTTTTCCTCAATCTTCGATAGTGGTAGAATCTTGCTAGCGCTGACGATCGCCGCATCCATACCCGCCGCGATCGCTTCATGCAAAAACATCGAGTTCAGCACAATCCGCGCGGCTGGGTTCAAACCAAAGGAAACGTTAGAAACACCGAGAATAATATGACATCCGGGCAATTCTTGGTGAATGCGGCGGATCGCTTCGATTGTGGCTTTGCCGTTGGTGCGGTCTTCTTCAATACCCGTGGAAATTGGTAGTGCCAGCGGATCGAAAAAGATTTCATGGGACGGGATACCGTATTCTAGAGCTTGACGATAGGCGCGTTGGGCAATTTCAAACTTTTTCTCAGCAGTCCGCGCCATCCCCTCTTCATCGATAGTACCAACTACTACACCAGCACCGTACTTTTTCGCTAACTCCAACACCTTTAAAAAACGGGGTTCTCCATCTTCATAGTTGGTGGAGTTGAGAATACACTTACCTCCGGCGACTTTTAAACCCGCCTCCATCTTTTCCCATTCCGTGGAGTCGAGCATCAAGGGAAGTGTAATATTATTGACAATGCGAGAAACCAATTCGTGCATATCCCGCACGCCATCACGCCCCACATAATCTACGTTCACATCCAGAATGTGTGCGCCTTCTTTTAGTTGCGCCCTTGCCATCGAAACCAGTCCATCCCAATCTTCCGCGTTCAGCAATTCGCGGCACTTTTTGGAACCACTGGCGTTTAACCGTTCACCGACAATTAAGAAGGAATTATCTTGTTCGTAAGGCTGAATACTGTAAATTGACGCCGCTGCTGGTTCTAGCTGAGGCTGTCTGATTTTCGGCTTTAGTTCTTTGGTGATTTCTGCTAATTGTTGAATGTGTTCTGGACGTGTCCCACAGCAACCCCCAATTACTTGGACACCCAAATCTTCAACAAAGTGCATCAACGACATCCGTAATTCCATTGGTGTCAGGCGGTAGTGCGCTTGTCCACCGACATTCTCCGGCAAACCTGCGTTAGGTATACAGGAAACTACGAAAGGAGAATGTTCTGAAAGATACTTGATATGTGGTTTCATCAGGTCTGGGCCAGTGGCACAGTTTAGACCGAGAATGTCTATTGGATAAGGTTCCAAAATAGTCAGCACGGCGTTAATTTCCGTACCAACTAGCATTGTCCCCATCGTTTCCATCGTGACAGAAACCATCAAAGGACGGCGATCGCCTTTTTTGGCAAAGACTTCTTCAATACCATTCAGCGCCGCTTTGATTTGCAACACATCCTGACAAGTCTCGACAATAAATAAATCAACCCCACCATCCCACAGCGCCTCTGCTTGTTGGGCGAAGGCATCTTTCATCGTGTCAAAATCGATGTGTCCCAAAGTTGGCAGTTTTGTTGTCGGCCCCATCGAACCAGCCACAAACCGGGGTTTATCTGGAGTCGAGAATTCTGCCGCGACGCGCTTTGCAAGTTCTGCGGCTGTTTTGTTAAGGTAATATGCTTGGTCGGCGAGGTCATATTCTGCCAATACAATCGATGTACCGCCAAAAGTATCAGTCTCAATTACATCTGCACCCGCAGCGAGAAAATCGCGGTGAACCTTCGCCACGGCTTCAGGTTTAGTGTGAACGAGGTACTCGTTACAACCTTCATATTCCGGCCCGCCGAAATCTTCAGCCGTGAGGTTTTGCAGTTGCAGGTTAGTTCCCATCGCACCGTCGAAAACAATAACAGGGCGATCGGGACTGTGCAAGCGTTCCAAGAAGGGATGAGTCATAATTTGCTAAGAAAAATTTGGGTAGTCTGATTATTCGACTTAATTTAATATTTTCTAAAATTTCTAGAGTTTCGGAAGAATTTGTTCAGAGTATTGATTTTTAGCGATGCTGGGGCGGCACGAGGTGGTTTGAGCTTGGAAAGGTTGGAGCTAACCGAAAAATTTCTCAACCAGTTGAAACAAAAAGCGCGTTACATAGCATGGCTGAACCCGATGGCAAAAGAGCGCTGGTTTGGCACAACAGCAGGTGAAATTGCCCCTTTAGTGCCAATGTTTGATTTTAGTCATCAGGGGTTGGATGGGGTTATAGATGTGTTGCGGGGTCGGGGAAGCCATGCAAAATTAGGGTATAGGCTGTGATACAAATAACTGTATTATGATTCAAGCTATATCTAAGTCACTAACCTTTGAAGAATTTTTAGAATTGTACCCTGAAGACGGGGGGCGCTATGAACTGTTTGAGGGGGAAATTGTAGAAGTGCGTCCGGTGGGTCAACATGAAGTAATTTGCAGCTTTATTGCAGCTGAACTTACCCTCGAAATTCGACGGCTACAACTTCCCTACTTCACATCTAGAAATACTCTAGTGAAACCAGATAAACCAGGTACAGCAGATTTACCCGATTTGGTTGTTCTCGATAAACAGACCATTGGAATTGACCCTTACTGGGAAAAGTACTCAACTATTTCTATTGGTAGTTCGGCGCAGCTGGTGGTCGAAGTAGTCAGTACTAATTGGAGAGATGACTACTTGAAAAAACTAGATGACTACGAAACGCTAGGCATACCAGAATACTGGATTGTGGACTATCTGGCTTTGGGCGCAGCACGGTATATTGGCTCTCCCAAAATGCCCACTATTTCCGTCTACCGTCTGGTTGATGGGGAGTATGAGGTAAATCAGTTTAGGGGTGCAGAACGCGTTGTTTCCAAAGCCTTTCCTGAATTGGTGCTGACTGCTGAGCAGGTTTTTCAAGGGTAGGAAGCATGAAACCTGAAGTTGCCACACGCCGCATAGAAACTTTTGGTCAACGCTTTGGACAAACGCATCTCATTTTTGCTTACCATCCCGCGTTTCCCCTAGCCCTTCCAACCTACTCTTAATGCACCAATTCAACTGTGCCACACCACTACACTTCTGAGGCTGGGTATGTAGCACTGACAATTGTCACCGGGTTTAACGGCGCAAACCGCGTTAACTGCCCAATTGGCACAGAACGCGATAACTGCACTTGCAACAGTTGATACTCCCAAGCATGAGATGTAAACCATGCTAAAGCTGTGTTGAGATGCTCAAGGGTAGCCAAAGCCAGAACTATGACGCCATCAGGATTTAACTTACTAGCACAAGTATCAAGAATTCCAGTTAAGTTACCGCCACTACCGCCAATAAAAACGCGATCGCACTTCCCCTCCAATGTCTCGAAAACTTCTGGCGCACTCCCGTGAACAGGTATGACATTTCTAACTTGAAACCGTTCGCAGTTCCGGGAAATTAAGGAACTACCCGCAGCAGTTTTTTCAATAGCAAACACCTTGGCAGTGGGGAACAAGCGAGCAATTTCGATGGAGACAGAACCAGTTCCCGCGCCAATATCCCAAATAATTTGTCTGGGACGCAGTGCTAGTTCTGCTAGAACTAAGGTGCGGACTTCTCGTTTTGTCATCAAACCAGGGCGATCGCTAAAACTCACAAAGCAATCATCTGGTATCCCAAACAGTGGTAATTTCTCTAGATCCAGTTCTTTATCGTGTTGCTGGCGCAGTAATACCACTACGTTCAGGGGTGCAAATGTAGAGACGTTGCATGCAACGTCTCTACACAATGTTTCCACTGGCAAACACTGCACGCATTCGTCATCGCCACCCAAATTTTCACACACCCAAAACTGATACTGACTGGGTAAATTTAGACATTCCACCAAACGTGCGATCGCACTAGGGGTATTCTTACCATCTGTCAGCACGGCAATTTTTTCTACACCTTGCTGCAATGCTTGAATTAATTCGTCAACAGAACGCCCGTGCGCGCTAATGACACGGGCGTCCTGCCAAGGAACTTTGATCTGATTAAAGGCTAGCTGTATTGAACTTAGATGAGGATGAAATGTCAGTTCTTCTGGAGGAAGTTCTGCTAATAGCAAGCGTCCCAAACCAAAAAACAGCGGATCGCCAGAAACAAGAACGACAATTCCCTCAGTACCTAGCGCCAACTCGTGGCGAATTTCAGCAATTGCTTCCGTAAAATCTCTGAGTAACAAACGTTTAGCTGGGTGGTTGGGAAAATAACTCAAGTGGCGATCGCTGCCAACAAGCAATGTAGCATTTTCAACTATTTGCCTAAGTTTTTCCCCCAGCCCAGCGGCTCCATCTAAGCCAATACCCATTACATGAATTTTAGTCATTAGTCAATAGACCTCTTACATGAACATTTAAAATGTCATGTTGAGCACAGCGAGACATCTGTGAGATTCTTTATTCCACTAGGTTACATTCACAATGACAATCCTGATTTTTTGATTCGTGCAAGAGGTCTAATAGCTACTAATAGCGAATGTTACTTACTTAATAACCTTAAAATCTATTTCCAGCTTCAAGCTAAAGTATGCGATTAGCTTACTAGATGAGCTTTTCAACCCGTTAAAACTCGTTTTAACTTTTAGCCCAAACTTTAGTTTCTGGTTAAAACTAAGTGTCATTCGTTACAAATGACCAATGACCAATGACTAATGACCATTGACTAACCACCAAAAGGAGTTAAACGCTTGATGGCACGACCGGCTACATCTCCGTAGCGCAGTTGCCCACACAGAATTTTACCCATAGTTTGAGGTGCAGAAGGGCGCTTGACACCAACTTTGTAACCAACACCAGGAAAGCGATAAAACAGTCCGGCTAATTTTTGCGCCCAAGCCATATCACTACCCCATTCTGTATTAATGATCTCGGAGTATTTTTCTAAAGCGTTAATGTCACCAGCGAGGGCTTTGTTAATGGCTTCTGATGCTTTTAAGCCACTAAAAATAGAGGGACGAATACCTTCTGCGGTAAAAGGATCAACTACACAAGCTGCTTCTCCTGCCAAAACAGCATTTTCGGTGTGCAACTTTTGCTCGCCATTCCACAAACAAAGAGCATGGCCATACTGCTTGCAAGTTTTTACATCCACACCAAAGGAGTTGCCATACTCATCCAAAATTTTCTTGAAGTCCTGTGGTTCACCACCGATAAAAGTACCAACACCTATGGAATAACCATCTGCTTTGGGAAAATTCCAGAGGTAGCCGTTTTTCACCATACCAAACTCAAAGTTGGCAACATTACCGTTTTCCACTTTGGCTGGTGCTTCGGCTTCTAACGCTCCTGCTAGGCGGCGTTTGCGTTCCTTGAAGCCTAACCATTTTGCCATTGATCCCTTCGCACCGTCAGCAGCAATTAAATAACGACCTGTTACTGAATCGTTCGCTGTATTCACTTGCCAATGGTCACTTTTAAACTCAATGCCTGTGACTTCCGTGTTATCTTTTAGCTCTGCTCCTTGTTTCTGTGCTTGCTGAACTAGGAAATGGTCAAAAACATCTCGCCGTACCATCCATACTGGTTCGGGGGTTTGTAGTTTCGCTTCTACTGGATCGCCCATTTTCCACGTGCAGCGAATTGTGTCGGCCTTAATAGAAATTGCTGGGCTAAAGTCAAAGTCGAACCATTCAGCGATCGCCGGCGACACCCCACCACCACAGGGTTTATATCTTGGCAGAGATTCTTTTTCCAGTATTAATACAGAGCGTCCCTGTTTGGCTAAGTGATATGCCGCTGTTCCACCAGCTGGTCCGGCACCGACGATGATGCAATCGTACATAAGTCTGAATTTTCGTTCCTGAATGAGTTAATTGTTGAGTTTTGTTGAGTTTTCGGCTCTACGCTTAGACAGTGTCACCAAAATTTAACTTAATTTGGGGGTTTGCTGCCCAAAATTTCACAGCTTTTTGTTGAAATTGTATATATTATCTGAATAATTCTTCTTAACCAACTAATTTCATCTGTAAATCTTGGTATTTAAAAAAACTCTTTTAATGATTTTACTTTTTGATACCTTGTTATTACGTGTTTTTGTTGCCAAGCCGTCCATAATGTTTCGTAGTTTTTATGTTTTTTTTGATTGTGTATAAGTTATCTATTTCCACATGACCGTTACTAAACTACAATTTGTTAGTTCCACTTATCGCAAATTTTTCACCAAGCGTTTAAGATAAAACTTAAAGTTTTAGTAAATATTTCCGCTTCAGTAAGTGGATGATCTTTGAGAATAAACGTCCTGTGGATTTGCTACACCCAAATCACGGAATAAATTATAAAATGCCTATGCTGACCAACTATAAAAGCAAGACTTGGGCATTTAGATATTGTCAAGTGCAGGAATATCAGTATAGATACACTTAACTTTGACAGCGAGTAATAAGAGTTAAGAGCAATGAGTAAAGAGTTCAATTCATCACTCCCAACTCTTCACTCCTGTATGGGCAAGTTTAACCCGATATTGCTTCCAAGCTCATAAAGCAATTTACTAGGTAAACCCGCCCTTACTGTTTTAGACAGTTGTGATGTCTTTTTCCTTTTCTGCCAGTAATTCGTTGATTCTGGCAGCGTATTTGTCGGTCAGTTTTTGTAATTTATCTTGCTGATCGCGTGCTTCATCTTCAGAAATCTCAGAGTTTTTTTCCATTTTGCGAATGGTTTCTAAGGCATCGCGGCGGATATTACGAATACCAACGCGTCCTTCTTCAGCATACTTAGCAGCAACTTTTACCAATTCTTTGCGGCGATCGCTCGTCAGTGGCGGAATGTTCAGCCTAATGACAGAACCGTCGTTGTTAGGGGTTAAACCCACATCCGACATGGAAATCGCCTTTTCGATCATGTTCAAGGTACTGCGATCGTAGGGCTGAATCATGATCGTTGTAGCATCCGGCGTGCTGATGTTAGCCAGTGATTTCAAAGGTGTGGGAGTACCGTAGTATTCCACATTCACCTTATCTAGTAAACTCGCGTTAGCGCGACCAGTGCGAATTGTGTTAAAAGCTCGTTGAGTCGCCTCAACGGTCTTTTGCATCGTACTCTCAGCTTCAGCTAATTTCACAAGAACCTCCCACAAGGGTGCCGATAGATTCTCCCATGACTGCACGGTGGATATTACCCCGCACGCTTAAGTCAAAGACGAGAATTGGGATATTATTTTCTTTACATAAGGCTATCGCGGTACTGTCCATTACCCGCAAATCTTTTGCTAAAACATGTCCATAAGTCAAAGTATTGTAACGTTTGGCATCAGGATAAATGTGGGGGTCGGCATCGTACACTCCGTCTACCTTAGTGGCTTTGAAAATTACTTCGGCTTCAATTTCTGCCGCCCTCAAGGCAGCAGTGGTATCGGTGGTGAAGAAAGGATTGCCAGAACCCGCACCAAAAATTACCACCCGCCCCTTTTCTAGGTGACGGATGGCACGACGACGAATATATGGTTCGGCTAATTCTTGCATGGCGATCGCGGTTTGTACCCGTGTCTGTACCCCTATGCGTTCCAGCGAGTCTTGTAGTGTCATGGCATTCATTACCGTGGCAATCATGCCAATGTAGTCAGCGGTTGCCCTGTCCATCCCCGCCGACGCCGCTTTGACGCCACGAAATATATTGCCTCCGCCAACGACGATGGCAATTTGAACACCTGTGGCTACCACCTCTGCTACTTCTGCGGCTATTTCTTTTACCACTTCTGGATCAATTCCATAGCCCATGTTGCCCATCAAGGCCTCACCGCTCAGTTTAAGTAAAACCCGTCGGTAATTTGTTCCCATGAAGTTACGCTTTATCGAAAATTTGCAATTACCTCCAATTTAAGATAACAGTACTGTGACTATCTGTCTCTATTTACGCCACACCAAAGCAGTACCTACGGGTTGAGTTTCTGTAGGGTAAATTTTTTGACCTTTAAACAGCAATGCGATCGCTGTTTTCAAATAATGTCCTCGCACGGTTAACGGATTTTGAGGGTTATCATCAATTAGTCCTTTGTAGCGGACTACGCCATCTTTATCTATTAAGAAAGCCATTGGTGTTTTGCTAACACCAAAACTGCGAGTTACGTCTTGAGTAGAGTCCCATAGGTAGGGGAAGTTCAACTTGTTTGACTTTGCAAAAGCTTTCATCTTTTCAAAGCTTTCTGTTGATAGCTGACTGGCATCATTGCCATTCAAACCAATCAGTGTGAAACCTTGTTCATGAAACTCAGCTTGAATATTTTTGAGCCTTTCTAGATATAATTTTACATAAGGACAGCAATTAGACATAGGAATGACGCCGACTGCACGGAATTTTTCTAGATAGCGGCTCAGATGGTGTACTTGCTCGTCAATTCCTGGCAGTTCAAAATCTGGTGCGTAGCTTCCTATAGGAGTATCAATTGTTTCTAGTATATTCATCTTCTCTGACTCGCAGGAACTAGAAGAAAATATAGTTAAATTTGGGTTGATTCTGTTATTCTTTAGTTCGCCACTCACTATCTTGCGGATATTTAATAATCAATTATTTTATAGACCAATTTGGCTGTTGTAAATTGTAAAACTACTGAATCTAGCAATTGTGCTAACTTTATTACATTATAAATAATTATAACGTCATTTTCACATAGACGCTGCGAAAAAATAAATCAAATCACATCATTCTAAATCTTTTGCCTCTAGTGTGCGAACCTCAAAAATTTAGGTGGGAGGGATGCTATCTAAATTGATGGTCATAACAACTTTATTTTTGCTTTGCTGAAACAGCTTCAATTACTCTTTCCATCCAATTTAATTTACTTGCTATTTTTTATGCTCATAATGAGATTACCTGTGTTTTTTACTCAAGGCGAGTATAAACTCACTATCACCGAGCAACTCTCCTTTTATGTAATAACTTCTAACATTTATTCCACAGAAACTTTACACATCTGTTGTATATATTCGATGGAAGCAAGGAATAAATATCAACTTATATTCTGATTTTTGATTTAATTTACCATTGTAATATCCTACTTGATGAGAAGCGTCTAAAATTGTATATGAATGTTTTCACAGCTTTGAGAGTAGGTACTTCTAGCTGATTGGTGTATAAGCGATATTACTATAATAGAAGTATCATAAGTATCAGCAGTTTCGTAACCTAAAAATACTATTACAGAAATAAAAGTTTGTGTAGACATAACAAATAATCTGTATAAATGACATAAAGTTGTGACTTCTCAACTTGACTTCATTTCAGTAGTCAGTACAGCACCTTAATCAAGAAGCAGAAGACTCTCCAGGCGCGAGACTTCTTACAGAAATGGGACAATGGTATTTAAAGACAAAGTCAAAACAAGTAAAAAGAACTGCTGATTCTTTTTTGTAACTTTTGACTTAGCTTCGGAAGATATTGAACTTGAATTTTTGTAAAGTTTAGTCACAATAAAGACACAAATATCTACTTCTACTTTCTATATTTAAGACTTTGATTGATAAAAGACCTATGACCTCCTCCACTTCTGCGATCGCTCTTACTCCGACAAAAACCTGGATTTGGCAAGGCTTTTCCATTTGCTATCAATCCCAAGGAAGTGCTGGGCCAGCTGTTATCTTAGTACATGGCTTTGGAGCTTCCTGGTGGCATTGGCGGAAAAATATGCCTGCGCTGGCAGAAAATTGTCGTGTTTATGCGATTGATTTGATCGGCTTTGGTGCTTCAGCTAAACCCAAACCCGGTGAAAGTATTGCCTACACAATTGAAACTTGGGGACAACAGTTAGCGGATTTTTGCCGTGAAGTGGTCGGAGAGCCTGCTTTTTTAGTTGGTAATTCCATTGGCTGTATTGTAGTTATGCAAGCAGCCGTGAGCAACCCTGAGATTGCTTTAGGAGTAGCGTTGCTCAACTGTTCCCTGCGCTTGTTACACGATCGCAAACGCAAAAATTTACCCTGGCATCGTCGTGTGGGAGCGCCTCTTTTGCAGCGCGTACTATCTTTTAAACCAATTGGCGAGTTCTTTTTTAAGAGAGTTGCCAAACCGAAAACAGTGCGGCAAATTCTTTTGAAAGCTTATGCCAATTCCACAGCAGTAACAGAAGAGTTGGTTGATATTCTCACTTCTCCAGCCAGCGATCCAGGAGCAGCAGCAGTATTTCTTGCTTTTACCTCTTATTCTCAAGGGCCTCTACCCGAAGACCTTTTACCTCAACTACCCTGTCCAGCAATTATTTTGTGGGGAACAGCTGACCCTTGGGAACCAATACAGTTAGGTAGAGAGTTAGCCAACTTTCCACAAGTACACAAGTTTATACCTTTAGAAGGCGTGGGACATTGCCCTCAAGATGAAGCTCCTGAGTTAGTAAATCCGATTTTGCAGGACTGGATCTGGGAGCGATCAAGATGAGATGGGGAGAGTAAGCATCGGGCATCGGGCATTGGGTATTGGGTATTGGGCATTGGGCATTGGGCATAGTTAAAAACCACTAACTACTAACCACTAACCACTAACCACTAACCACTAACTTTTGACTTTTGACTTTTAACTTTTGACTTGTTTGTGCCTTCCTAATATTGGCTTGGTTGTTCAAGCAAATCTTGTTGTTGCAACCAGTCTTTACCAACTTGGATGCTGATATCAGAGCCAAGATTACCAGTACTCTCTACCCGTACTTCTCCAAATCCCAAAGTACCGCGAATTGATTCCGCACTGTCGCCGTCTCCTTGTTGAGCGACAATGTGAGTCACATCTAGAGGTTCACCCCAGCTTTTAGCTACATAGACATTACGATAGCCTGCTTGTTGCAGGTTTTCGATCAAAGGTGTGAGGTCAGCGTCTTCGCTACCTGTACTATCTTGAATTGCAACTTGCAGTGAGCCTGGATCAATGGCTTGAGGGAAAGTATCAGTTGGCACATCAAAATGCTGAGACAGCATAGTTTTGATACGCTGGCGACTTGGTAGCCAATAGCTAGCCTCAAATTCTTCTTTTTGGCTAAATCGACCAGGTAACATCAACATTTGCATGTTGGAACGATTTGTTCGCACCCCAAAACCTGCCAATGCCAATAATTCTTCAACTGTTAAGTTGGTATCAATATTTTCTTTAACGACGTTAAGAATTTTGGGCAGTTGTGCCACAGTTGTAGGGTTAAGGCTCTGATCTATTAAAGCCCGGATGACCATTTGCTGCCGCTGAATCCGACCAATATCCCCATTTTCATCATGACGATAGCGTAAAAGTTGCAGGGCTTGATCGCCATTGAGATGCTGCTTGCCTTTCTTCAAGTTGATGTACAGGTGCTGGGAATCATCTTGATACTTCATATCTTTGGGGACATAAACCGTCACTCCTCCCAAGGCATCAATTAGCTTGGCAACTCCCAAGACGTTAATCCGCATATAGCGGTCTATTCCCACGTCACCCAAGAGGTTGCTAACGGTTTTAGCAGATAAAGCGGGCCCGCCTTGCACATTAGTGTAGTTAATTTTTTTCTTGCCATACCCTTCTATTTCTACACGTGTATCTCTAGGGATGGAAAGCATGACCATTTTTTTCTTCTCTGGATCAAACCTGATCAGAAGCATCACATCGGCAAGACCATCAAAGGAGTTCACCTGAGGCAGATATCCAAGATTTTTAGTTTCCTCAGGAGGGTTTTGGACATCCGATGGCAGTACGCTCATCCCCATCACTAAAATAGTCACAGGGCGAGTTAATTCTGAGAATCGCAGTCCACCTCCAGAAATGCGATCGCTACCAAAAACAGCCGCCTCATCTGCACTGAGACTAGCTTGCATTAAAGGTGTGCTGCTTAAAGAAACTGCCAACAGCGCCCCAGTAGTTGCTGAAACCAACGCAATACCACCCATACCCATCCAAAACCATAGCCAACGTCCAGATTTTGGATTAATGCTATTTTTCTTCCTTGATTTAGAGCGGCGTGCGGAATGGTTTTCTGGCGCAGAACCTTTTTTGATGGTCACAGACTTCCTCACACTTGCTGAACAATACTTGGTAAATCTGCTTTTAGGAAAACAGATGAATTCTGACTATAATAGCCAACTCTTTATTATTTAGTGCTAAATTGCGTACATAAGTGTTATCCAAAATACTTCTAGCTGTAATTCTGCGGTTTTTTGGCTCATTGCAAGACTTTTATGCGTTTAATTATGAAGTATGGCAACATCACGCTGGTTTTGGCTAGATAGCTTGAGAAATTAATATGTGAAATTTTAGAAAATAGATCTAAGCATCATTAAAATTATCAATTGCCATCACCCTAAAGTAGGATTTAGGACAAATACTTATCAATTACTTCTTCAGCAAAGCGGCTAAAAACTGGTAGGCGTTTGGACTTGCCCTGAATTGTGAGAAATATCAACCACAGACTCACCAAAAAGTAACTAGAGGTCAAAAAGGTATTTAGAATCAGTAGACGCATCGACATAAAATCTAAATTTGCTGACCCAGTTGCTAAAAACAGGTAGCCCAACAGCCAGAAAATAGCTAGAGTAATTGACAGGCGACTGGTGGCAAGTTGTTCCCTACTGCCTTGGCGACAATAAAGAGTCCACAGAGATGGGAAAAAGCCAAGAATGGGAATCAAATACCAAACTAGGTGTAGGGAAGATGACGCGGAGATATTGTCACTAAAATCTCCGTGGCGATCTGTCGACCTGTCCTCATGTCCTTCTTTCCTCTTATTTGACAAAGACAATTCATCAATTGGTTCAAAGTTATCCATATGGTTGAGTGCAATCCTAAATTAGACGGATGAATCAGAGTAATGTAGTCAGAGATAATAGGCTTTAAAGAAGGACTATATTCAGTTGTATCCCGCAATCGGCAGATGCAGACACGCAAGCTCTTAGACTGGTGGCAGACGTTCACACCATTAGCTCGAATAGGCGCGATCACTCTGTTCGCCCCACTTTTGGTACTCAATGGCTGGGCGATTTCAGTAATTTTTCATTACTTCCATTCGCTGATTGTCATTTTAGTTGCAGCCTCTGTGCTAGCGTTTCTGCTCAATTATCCTGTAAGTTGGATGGAGCGTCATGGTGCAAGGCGAGAGCAAGTTGCCATTTTAGTATTTTTATTGGCTTTATCGATTCTATTAGCATTAGGAGTTACACTCGTTCCTCTCGCTCTCACCCAAGCTCAACAGTTGGTGGCGCGTTTACCGGAATTGATTGACTCTGGACGCTCCCAATTGATGCTCTTGAACGAGAAAGCCGAAAGCATGGGTTTACCTATTAATCTTGATGCGCTACTGGTGCAAATCAACGATCGCGTTAAGGGACAATTGCAGGCGATCGCCGGACAAGTTTTGAATCTGGCGGTAGTCACTTTCACCAGCCTGCTGGACTTTCTGCTGACGATGGTTTTGACTTTTTATCTGTTGCAGCATGGCGATGAACTCTGGCAAAGTTTGGTAGATTGGTTGCCAAGCAAATTTCGCGACGCTTTTTCGCAAACAGTACGCCTCAGCTTTCAAAATTTCTTTATCACTCAATTGATTTTATCTACCTGTATGGCATCAGCTCTGATTCCTACCTTTTTATGGCTGAAAGTGCCATTTGGTCTGCTATTTGGCTTAAGTATTGGCATTATGGCTCTTGTTCCCTACGGAGGTTCTGTAGGTATCGCCTTAACTACGATATTGGTGATGCTACAAGATTTCTGGATGGGAGTGAGGGTAGTAATTGCAGCGGTAATCGTGCAGCAAATTCTAGAGAACTTAATTGGCCCTCGAATTTTAGGTAGTTTTACGGGTTTAAACCCAGTGTGGGCGCTAATTTCGGTTTTGACAGGAGCAAGAATAGGCGGTCTTTTAGGTGTAATTTTAGCTGTACCCACTGCTGTAGTGATTAAGACGGCTTTAAGTGCCTTGCGTCCTAACGTTATGTCCAATCAAAGCGAGATGGGAGAAAATTTAGTTTCTGGGGAAACTGTTGTTAATATTTCTGAACAAACAGAAGAATCTTGCCATAAACCAATAGGGGAAACAAGTACAAAAGAGAGTATTAACCCGCAGTCGGTTTAACATTCGTTTGCTAGAGGTAGGCGCACCCGTTCGCCAGAAGCATTTCTTCCCACAACTTAACTCTTGATTTGGGCTATTATCTTACGCTTGTGGGTCTACAATCGAACCCATAAATAAAATACTACCTGTTTGGTTGTCGCGAATAGCACAGAAAAACGGACGATCAACAATCATCCGGAATGGTTCATTAGCTGGTAAAGATGTTGCTACTATTCCTACGGAAGTAGTAGCAGCAGCTTCTGTACCCTCTTCATTGACTTCTACAAAGGTTTTATGTTTGACATCGCTAATGGCAAGATTTTCTCCGATGCCAGAAAAATCCGCTTGATTGGTGAAAGCCTCACCCATACCTAAGACCTTCAGAGCTTCATTGAGCGTCACTTCATAATCCATTTTAAAGCGGGGCAAGCGAATAAAACCTTCTTGTTGACTAAACTGAGACATCCATTTTTCCCAATTTTCAGCATTTAAATTTTGATAGAAAGATTTAAGGTTATAGTTCTGTTTGGGCAGAAAAACATAAAAGCTAATTTTAGCTTCTTTACCATAAGGCAAACTTACTGCCTGAAATTGCTCGTTTTCATAATAATTATATTTATCTTTTTGCGACATCATCGGATGTTGTTTCTGACTACCAGATGTTATATAAAAAGGGTATTGGGCAGTTTGCTGTTTGTCGAATTCATTATTCCATTTGCCTTTAAAATAAACTGCATTGATGAGAAATAGCACTTGATCGGGTTCTATGTTTTCAACTATTTTCTTAATTTTGCCACTAGTGTTTTCATTAACCCAATTGTTAATAATGCCAGGCGCACTTGCATCTTTAAAATTTAAATTTGTTACTTTAGCTTGATAAAAATCCTGAGTTATTTTGAGAAAATCAGGTTTAATGCTAACGTCTTGATTTGCCCACAGCGAGTTAGCAATACTTAGTTGAACTTGTGGATCGGGATTTTCTAAAAGCACTTTTAAAGCCGCGTTAGAGGAGTTAATTTCTGGCACACTTAACCCCTGTAACTCGAGTGCCTTCGCCATTGCTTGTTGCGTACTGCCACCAGCACCGTTGTAGGTCATGTCTAAAGCGATCGCCACGCTGGTAGGTGAAATAAAAATATTGCGATCGCTGTCTTGTTTGAGAATTTCTGAAAAAAGTTTAAAGCCAAACTTTGTATTAGCAGTAATGAGTTTAGTATTAGGCAAGACAGATTTTTGAGGCATAGGAGATTCTGAGCGAGGCGGACTCGATTGAGCAAAAACGCTTGTGCTACCATTGACTTGGGAACATCCAATCACGCCCATAAGAACTACACTGGCAGCTGCTAGAGCATAGCGCCTTCCCAAACGAACAGCATAACGTCTTTGTAGGAAATTTTCCCAAGCACTACTAAATTTCTGCTTCATGTTTTCACACCACATGCCATAGTGTTCTAATTGACTATGACATTTCAGCTGACACAGCCATTTGGTGGTTACAGTTTTGGCAACAATTTTATTGAGAATTGTTGGTGGTTAGTGGTTAGTGGTTAGTGGTTAGTGGTTAGTAGTTAGTGGTTAGTAGTTAGTGGTTATTTCCAATGCCCACTCCCCCACTCCCCCCATCCCTACCTAGCGGGTACAGTCCACCAGGCTAAGGCATAAGGCTGAGTCGCTTGGTTTATCTGCTTGGCAAACTGGACGCGGATTTTATAATTGCCTGTAGTGGGGACAGGACAAAAAATGTGTTCTACGCTATCGACTTCACTGATCGAGGCGCAAACAGTGGCTGTATCCGCAATTGTCGTATCGTTTTTAACTAGATAGATATCAAGGTTGTTCAAACCGCGATCGCGAAAATCTTCCCCGGCATCAAACAGACCATTATTATTTTTATCGTTTAGTTCCACCAATCTGTCCCAAGCCAAGGTGATGGAAACAAAACTCTGCTGCTGTAATGGTTTTGCTAAAACGTATTCTACATAAGACCCAGCATTAACATTACGATAATCCCAACCAACGGTCGGTACAGGTTGTGATGGATTCCATTGACCGACACTAAATTGCTGATAAGCGCGATACGCATTCAAATGACCTGTTCCCATTTGAGAATCTAAGGGAATTTTGGGGTTTTTATAAGCGTCAGAATTAAACCAATCTTGATTTTGCTTGTCAATTAGTGTCTTGGTTACTCCTAAGCGCAAACCATCACCAACATCTTTGATCTTCTCAGCCGAGTTCATTAACACTGCCTTCATCACTTCATGTCGGCGAGAAGCAAGACTCCAATTCGGTTGTTTTGTCCGCAGTTGGCGATCGCCAAACTCTTGCAATAGGGCAACTGTAGCTGTAACGTGAGGGGCAGCAAAACTAGTACCCGTGACCTTATTCAATTTACCATCTGGATTGAGCAGAGGAATGTTACTACCAGGAGCAACTAAACTGATGGTTCGACGCGGTCCTAGATTGATTTCCTTTCCGGCCAAGCGAAGGGACATAGCTTCAGTAGTCGCCACTAAGTTAGAAACGTCTACTTTATTAAAAATTCCTCCTCGACGAGAGGAAAAAGCCACGTTTACTCCATTAAAATTATCGGTAGGGATAGGAATTCCTCCTTTACCCTGGTTGCCAGCAACCGCATACAGGACATTGTGAACGCGACTAGACCAATCAATGCATTGGGTTAGCAAGGCGTTTCCATCCAAAACAGCAGCCGGTCGTGGATCGCGGTTCAACGGTTCGCCAAAGCTAAAGTTAATGGCACGAATATCGCCGCTATTTTGCAAGGCAATGTGCTGTGCAGACAAACACTCTTCTGGTTGACCCATTTTAGTGGAACCGACAGCAGATGAGTATAGCCGTGCCCCTGGAGAAATCCCTGGGAAGGCTTTATCTGTACTGACCATCACCCCAGCAACGTTATAGGCGTGAGGATCAACACCACTATTTGACTTGGCAGGGCCATTGCGTAAAAAAACACCGGCTAAATTCAAAGAACGATTCTTAGAGACGGCTTTATCCACGCCAAACTTACCTGGCCGCCCAATTTCCACTTGACCAATGGCAATCTTGCGACCAGTTAAATTATACGGTGGTTTATGTAGCCTAAGAGCATCTATGCCGTTAATACTAATGGAAGTTTCCAAAGCAATTACTGGCATACCCAAGCAGGAAGCAATTAATCCCCAAAAGATCCAGCTTTTATTTTTCACCATAGTCAAGAGTAATAAAGTCAAGAGTTGTAGAGACGTGCCATGGCACGTCTGTACAGAGTCAAGAGTTAAGAGTCAATGGTCAATGGTCATTAGTTATTATTCCCCGACTTACTCCACTCCTCCCACTTTCTCTACTCTCCTCAATCCTAGGGGAAGTCGCCCTAGAGGCGTCTACACCACATCTTTCTAAAGAAGGCTATATCAAACTAGTGAGCCTTTACTCAAGTCTTGTTACAATACTTACAGAAAAGGACGCATAAATATCCACTAGCCATGACCGAAACCCTATCTAAAAAACCGATTGTGATTGCTCCATCTATCCTATCAGCCGATTTTAGTCGTCTGGGAGAAGAAGTACACGCCGTAGATGAGGCGGGAGCAGATTGGATTCATGTTGATGTGATGGATGGTCGCTTTGTACCTAATATTACAATAGGTCCTCTGGTAGTGGAGGCGATTCGTCCGGTTACGAAAAAACCATTGGATGTCCACTTAATGATTGTGGAACCAGAAAAGTATGTAGAGGGCTTTGCCAAGGCTGGTGCAGATATTATCTCCGTGCATTGCGAGCATAATGCATCACCACACTTACACCGTACTCTCTGCCAAATCAAAGAACTTGGCAAACAAGCTGGTGTTGTACTCAACCCATCCACACCTTTGGAATTGATTGAGTATGTGCTGGATGTTTGCGATTTAGTATTGCTTATGAGCGTTAACCCTGGTTTTGGCGGTCAAAGCTTTATTCCTAGTGTAGTTCCCAAAATCCGCAAGTTGCGTCAGATGTGTGATGAACGCGGACTTGATCCCTGGATCGAAGTGGATGGAGGACTGAAAGCAAATAATACTTGGCAAGTTTTGGAAGCTGGAGCAAATGCGATTGTAGCTGGTTCCGCTGTGTTTAACGCCAAGGATTATAAAGAGGCGATCGCAGCTATTCGTGACAGCAAGCGTCCCACACCTGAACTAGCCAAGGTTTAAGAAGGGATTGGAGACTAGGGATAAAACCTAATCTAACTCATAAAAACAAAGGGCGATCGCTTTTAATCGCCCTTTGTTTTTGTTTTACACCACTGCAAGAACGTGTTTAACCCGCCCCTACTAACCACTAACCACTAACTATTGCTAGCTAATTCTTGACCAATCGGTTCCTTTCCAAAAACCAAAAAACAAAACAGCAGCTACTAAAGCACCAAGATTCCATTTCACGGAAGTCTTGATTAAGTTTAGCCCTCGAAAAGACTGAGCAGCTTCTGCTTGATTCTTGATCTGTTCTTTAGCTTGAGACACTTGCGTTAAAAGTATATTTCTAACTTCTTCAGGTTTCTTACCTTCTAATGAGCGACCTTGGTTTTTGAGAAATTTATCTATTTGTTCAGGTGTAACTTGGTTCAGCTGCTTTTCCAACTCTTGAGCGCGAGTAATTTGTTGCTTGGATATGTTATTAATTTGCGACACATTTTGGTTATTGAGCCGGATAGTATTAAAAATTCCTAAAGGGACTAGTAGTATAAACAATAGCGTAAATAATAAAGTGAGCCAAGATAAGAATTTCAAAATTGGAAATTCCCATGTTTTTCGTGAATGCAGTTCTCCATAAAATATCAGTGCTAGCCCAATTAAAGGCACAGGTACACGTTCTACTATTGCTCCTAAAGTTTGAAATTCCCAAACAGGGTTCATAAAGTTTGATGGGATAAACATTGCTATCCAATCAAACAAAGATAATATCAATAGACCATAGCCTAGCGATCGCATAATAACTAGCGAACTTTCTTGTGTTAAAACAAATTGTTGAGGAATGAACTTCTCGCCTTTAGATTTAGTCATTTTCCTTGCGAAATATTACACTAAAGAATTCAGTTGTCCAAAATTCAATGTTTGGGCAAACGATAACGCCAATCTTGATACCAGGTAAACCAAGCTTTTTCCAAGACTTTATAGGCAGCTTCTGGAGAAGAAGCGTTTAAAGGAATCGATAAATGAGCCAAAAGACAGTACCTATCGTTTGTTAGTTTCTCCTGACCCAATAACCAAGGCAATAAACGCTGCCAGCGTCGATCGGATTTTTGCTGATGTTGTTTAAACTGTTTACCATCAAAAGTACTTTTACCTTCAGGATTAATACAAGCACTTAAGTAAGCTCTTTTTTGGTCAAACCCTAGCCCATAGTAGCCTACACCCTCTTGCTGACGCATAGCATCAAATGATGAAATTTCTGTGTATTTTCTAATGAGTGTTTTAACATCTCCTATTGAGGTTTTGACATAACGCATTTCAATATCTAAGGGCGAACTGTTGAGAGCATACTGATAATTTCTTTGGGCAATTAGTTCAGGATAATTTTCTGCGAGCAGAGGGAGAGAACTACTAGATTTAAATTGCCAATTTGGTATCGATACTGCTTCTGGGAAAATAATGGGAGTAGCTGTACGATTGTATTGTTTCGGCAACAGAATAACTAGCCCTAAAACAAAAAAAATGCTACCACTAGTTAAAATTAATAATGAAAGGCGGAGTTTTTTCCATATCCTCATTTGCTTTATGACGACCTAGAGGCTTTATTTTTAGGTTCATTATGTTCAATTAAAAACCAACAGAATAAACCAAAAAGCAGAACAGCAATCATTGAAAATATAAGAGATCCATCTCCACTATGCCAGTAGTCAAAAGCATCCATATCGTCTTTTGTCACTATAAAAGCCATGAGTGCAACTCGTGCAGAATTGACAATAAATCCTAATGTAGCAGCTACGATTGGTACAATGATTTTTTGCTTCCGTTTTTGCGGAAACATCAACAAGAAAAGAAGTGCTAATCCCAACATCTGCGAAATAAGTTCTATACCCGAACAGCCACTAGCTACCTCTATACTTCCATTTGGTAAATAAATATTCAATCCAGAACGATTCACTTCAAAGCCTGTATACCAAAGCATAAAAGCCGATAGCTTGGCAGTGAATGGTGTTATATTAACTAGCTCAGTTGGTAATAGTTTTGGTAAAGCTATAAAAAATAGCGCCAGTAACTCACCTCCATACTGCTTCAATCCTTTAAAGCCAGAAGCTATCAAGGCAAGACCAAGGGCAAAAACTAGAGGTAAGAGGTATAAAAATCCTCCAAAACTGGTCATAGTTGCACTTTTTATGAGTGCTATCACAATTAATGATAAACCTAAAAAACTTGGTACAATTCCGCTTTCTAGATTTAAATTATCGTGTTTTTCAAAAACTAAAAAACATACAGCTAGCCAATATAAAAAACTTGTACCTAAAAGATCAGAATTTTCTGATTTCCAAGTGAGAGTTAGGTGAATTGCAACTAAACCTGCTCCTATTGCTAACAGCCAAAATTTTTGGTTATACAGTCGCTTGACTGCTGTTAATTTGGTAGTTCTCATTTCTTCTTGCAGCGGCTTTTTTCTCAAGCTTTTAGTAATCTCATCCCTGTTTTCGCAGATTAATCAAGTGGCTTATTTTGCTATTCTTTGCGCTTGTATTTCCGATGTAAAGCCAAACCAAAACTTCCTGCTGTTAATGAACCTAATATTGTCAAAGGTTCGGGGACAGATTTTGTTGTGTTGTAGTTAAAGTTATCCATCACAAAATGAGAACCTCTACCTTGATACCCAGCAGGAGTACCGCTATTTAAAGAAGTAAACCTTAAAAAATCTATACCCAAGAAATTAAATTGAAATTCTTCAGGGTCATTTGTATCTACAGTTACTTCTCTTGAGTACTTTAATTCCCCATCTAAGAAACCTTCTACTAGAATATCCAAATCATCATTCCAAGCTCCTGTTAAATAAACACTGTTGAAATTAAATGCACCACTATCAATACTTACAGCAGCTGGATTTGCAAAAGCATTGTAGGCTACATTTGAACCTGAAACTGTTCCATTTGCATATCCCGAAGGATTGTATTCATAAGTCGAAGTATTAAGGTAATAAAAATTATGCCAATTCAATCCTGCGTAGCCATTATCGATTGCAATTTTAGATTCAGGCAAATCGTCAAAGCCAATAACACCTGCCTGAGCCTGTCCTGCGCTAACCGTCGCCACTACAACAGCAGCAAGTGTCGCTACATTTGTAGCCTTTAGCAACTTTTTTCTCATCTGAAATTTATTCAATGCTGCCCTAGAATCAGCCTTGCCTAATTTTTTTCCGAGCTGAAATCCAGTCATTGAACTCACTCCCCTAACGAATATAAAAATTGATGGTAGATTCTCCCTGGAGTGAGATTTCGTTAAGTATCTCTGAGCAGTTGCACTTTAAAATTATAGCGACAGGAGATTTGTTTCCCTATCGCAGTGCCCCTGATAATAAGGACTTATAAACATCATGGAAACCCAAACAATCGCATTAACTTTATAGCTCTTAGCGATGTTTTTAAATTTGATTTCCAAGAAGTTTAGTAATAAGCGATACTAATTTTATAGTAGAAATAAACGCCACCTACTAAATTTTACAAAAAATTCACACTCAAAAACGTTTGAATTTTGGTAAAAATCAAACTTCATAGGACTTACATAAGATATTTTAGTTAAAGAATTTGTAAAGTTTATGTAAAGTAAAATTAATAAGTTCAAACGGTATGTAAGTGTCTTTACGGTGACACTAAACTAATGAGCATAGTTGTACTGAGTCATTTTAGTTACCTATAGTGTCGTGTTTGTATATTGATGAAATCCCACCAATGATTGCGATCGCACTACTCTACATGAGCAAAAAACGAGGGTTGCAATCTATACCCTCGTTTTTTTGTTTGGCACTCAACACCCAAGGCTTATTTGTTACGACCACCTAACCACTTGGCCGCAGCAAGTCCTAAAATAGCTCCCACAATGGGATTGCTGAGAAACTTGATAATAGCTGGTTGTTCTGCCAGCACTTCTCGGAAAATGTCGGGGTAGTTGTGATAAGCAAAAGAGGCCAGTTTGCTGACATCATCAGCACCCATGCGATTGGGGTTGCGAGTAGAAAGACCAAGCTGTTGCTCTAAATGACGTTCGTCCAGTCCTCTTTGTTTGAAGTGTTTGAAAAAGGCACGGGCTACATCATCTCGTTCATTTGGCTTAATATTAGCGATCGCCTTTTGTAGTTCCGGTTCCATTTGGCTGGGAGGAATGCGGTCTGGATGTAAAGACCGTTCAAACATTTGGCGACGTTGATCCAACGTACTACGTTGAGCAAAATCATCAAAGTTTTGATACTGCTGTGATGGATCGCTAGGAACATCATCTAGCGATTCAACATCCCCTTGAGCCAAATCTCTCATTATTTGGCGTTTGTACTCTTCACTGCTAGTCACTGTACTAATCTCCTTTTCTTAATGTTGGTAGTTGGTCGTTACGATACCAAACACCAAACAACAAACAACAAACATCAATTCCTAGCTGTACTGAATTTGCCTGCTTTGGACATCATACCTAGCTGTCAAAATCAGTTGTTTGTCGGGTGCATATACCAAAACTGTTAAGTCTTGATTGGGGAAATTCTTGCGAAAACCTTCAACGAGGGATCTTGCTAAAGGACGTACTTCATTTGGACGAACTTGTGGGGAAATAACAACACCTAACTTGTTGTTATCGCGCACATAAGCATCTTTAACTAACCCCCGAGATGTTTGCACAACCCAGTCACCAAAAGTTTGTCCCGCAGCGGTATTTCCTCGCTCTAATTGTGAATAAGTTACATCCCGACCAACTCCTGGCGGAGGTGTAGTGCGGTCAACTTGAGTAACATTACCACCACAAGCAGTCGTAATCGTCAGGACTAAAATTAAAACAAAAGCCGTCAAAAATTTGCGACTCTGCTGTAGCAGACTCATTATTGTCGCCTCCTCGAAAACAGTGGTGAAGACTAAAATTCACTAAATTAGTAGATTTATGCCTTATTACCTACAAATTTGGCAGTAAATAAAAAGTCCGCTGACGCGGACTTCTCAAAAACCGCGCGAAAAAAAGCGCGTTAATTATAGTTCGGGCAGTTTTTCACTAAAGTAGAATGCACCCGGAATCATTTTGTTGATACGCAGCTAAAAATGTAGTTCTAGTCAAGCTTTTTCTTGACGTTATCTTTCACGTCTTCAACACCGTGACGTACTTCACTTTCTGCTTGTTTTGCTTTTCCTTCTGCTTTATCTTGTGGGTCGCCAGTAACGTTTCCCCATGCTTCTTGAGCTTTACCTTCTACATTTTTACCTGTAGCTTTTGCTCTATCTTCTAAGCTCATTTTGGTACTCCTTATTTCATAATATAAACATCAAGAATTGACAATCAATCTTGAATGTTTTTGTGTTTATATTTACAATTTAACCTATGTTTTTTGCTATCTACTTCTTCCGCTAGGTATATTAATTACTATGCTCAAAGAGAGATAAAAATAGAGAATAAGGAATAGGTAATAGGGAATAGTTAGTAGGGGTTGGTTTTAATAAATATCCTGTCTTTCAGGCACACAAATACACGACTAAATTCACCCTTTCAGTAGTTAGTATTAAATCACCAACAATCAAAAATCAACAAAATTATCCAATAAATAAACCCGGTTTGCTTGAGAAACCGGGTTAATAAATTTACGGGTATTATGGTTTTATCTAATCAAGAAAACCCATCATAGATTCAGAATCATCAATTATATTTGATGCTACTGGACGGTTGCCCATCACAGAGTAAGTTTCAGAAATTACCAGGGAACTGGAAGCAATAGGACGAATTCCAGATAAGTTAATAGTATCAACTACATGCACTGTGTTTGCGGTGATGGGACGTATACCCATGATGTTCATGGTTTCTACAACTTGCAAACTACTGGTGCTAATCGGACGTACACCAGAAATTGAAACTGTTTCAGCAACTTGCAAGTCGCTAGCAGCGATGGGACGCACTCCAGAAATAGCAAGTGTATCGCTGACTTCTAACTTGTTTGATGATTCTAGCTGCACTGGCATATTATTTGCTTGATCTGTATTTGAGTTTTGACTTTGGTTGTTTTCGACTTCCACAGTAGTTTCCCCCTTTAATTTGGCACGCTTTTGGCGAGGACTAACTCCTTTACCATTGCTGCTGACAGTCATAACCCAGCACCTCTAGATTATTAAGTGATTTTTAGAATATTTCTGAGAAGTGAAATTTTTCTTATATATCAAAGTTTAACTTTAAAAATTATTGTATATGTATATGTTTATTTAAACTCTACACATAAGTAAAAATAAACATCAAATAGTGTAAAGATTGTTTAAGAAAGATTGCAAAAATTGCCTAAACAAGATAGATACTCGGTGTCTACTTTGTTCTAAGCGTACATTCGCTACTATTAAGATAGGTTACTTACAGCAAAACTTGTATGACAGAATTTTGTCTTCAAGCACCCTTCAGTCCAACAGGCGATCAGCCACAAGCGATCGCACAATTAGTTGCTAGTATCCAAGCTGGCAACCGTTATCAAACATTACTAGGAGCGACGGGAACTGGGAAGACATTTACAATAGCATCAGCGATCGAGAAAATTGGCAAACCTACGCTGGTGCTAGCCCACAACAAAACTCTCGCTGCACAGCTTTGTAATGAGTTACGAGAGTTCTTTTCTAACAATGCTGTAGAGTATTTTGTTAGTTACTACGATTACTATCAGCCAGAAGCGTATATTCCTGTCACCGATACATATATTGAAAAAACTGCTTCCATTAACGATGAAATAGATATGTTGCGGCACTCAGCGACGCGATCGCTATTTGAACGCCGTGATGTTATTGTAGTTGCATCGATTAGCTGTATCTACGGTTTGGGAATACCCGCAGAATACCTTAAAGCTGCGATTCCCTTCCAGGTAGGAATGGAAGTTAATCAACGGCAAATTTTACGAGATTTAGCATCAGTACAATACAGCCGTAACGATCTAGAAATAGGTCGGGGACGTTTTCGCGTCCGGGGTGATGTGCTAGAAATTGGGCCAGCCTACGAAGACCGCATTATCCGCATCGAGTTCTTTGGTGATGAAATTGACGCGATTCGTTACGTCGATCCGGTGACGGGTGAAATACTCCAGAGTTTGCAAGCAGTGAACCTCTATCCCGCACGTCACTTTGTTACCCCAGAAGAAAGGTTAGAGGAAGCTTGTGATGCGATCGCCCAAGAATTAAAAGAGCGCAAAGCTGAATTAGAATCAGCTGGGAAATTACTAGAAGCGCAACGAATAGATCAGCGTACGCGCTACGACTTGGAAATGCTGCGCGAAGTAGGTTACTGCAACGGCGTCGAAAACTATTCCCGCCACCTAGCCGGAAGGCAAGCCGGAGAACCACCAGAATGTTTAATTGATTATTTTCCTAAAGATTGGCTGTTAGTAATTGATGAATCTCACGTCACCGTGCCGCAAATTCGTGGTATGTACAACGGCGATCAAGCTAGAAAAAAAGTTTTAATTGAGCATGGTTTTCGCCTACCTAGCGCCGCTGATAACCGCCCTTTGAAAGCAGAAGAATTTTGGGCAAAGGTAAACCAGTGTATTTTTGTTTCTGCCACTCCAGGAGATTGGGAATTAGAAGTTTCCGAAGGTCATGTAGCTGAACAAATTATTCGACCAACTGGTGTACTTGATCCAGAAATTATCGTCCGTCCTACAGAAGGGCAAATTGATGATTTGTTAGGTGAAATTAAAGATAGAGTAGACCGCCATGAACGGGTGTTAATTACCACATTAACTAAACGCATGGCGGAAGATTTAACTGAGTATCTCCAAGAAAATGGAATTAGAGTTAGGTATTTGCATTCGGAGATTAATTCCATTGAACGGATAGAAATTATTCAGAACTTGCGCGATGCTAACTTTGATGTTTTGGTTGGCGTGAACTTGTTACGGGAAGGTTTAGATTTACCAGAAGTTTCTTTGGTAGCAATTTTAGATGCAGATAAAGAGGGTTTCTTGCGTGCGGAACGTTCCTTAATTCAAACTATCGGAAGAGCAGCGCGTCACGTCCGAGGACAAGCAATTATGTATGCCGATAACCTCACCGATAGCATGATTAAAGCCATTGAAGAAACCGAACGCCGTCGTGGTATTCAAATGGCATACAACCGCATGCATGGAATTACACCCCAGCCGATAGTTAAAAAATCAAGTAACGCGATTTTGTCTTTTTTGGAAGTATCACGAAGGTTGAATGCTCAAGAGTTAGAAACAGTCGATCAACATATAGATGAGTTGCCGTTAGAAAATATTCCAGAATTGATTACTCAATTAGAAGCGCAGATGAAAGAAGCGGCGAAAAAATTGGAATTTGAAGAGGCGGCGAAGTTACGGGATAAGATAAAGCATCTGCGGGATAAGTTGGTGGGACGCTAGATAGATACTGTTGTAGAGACGCAATTGATCGCGTCTCTTTTTAGTTCATAGCCTAAAATAGGCGATCGCATTCCGCAAGCAGAAAATCCTGAACTTGTGAGTAAGAATCAAGAAAACCTATGTGCAGTAACATTGCCAGTTCGTCAGGAACAGGATTTACTTTGGGTTTGGCTTGATGCTAAATCAGGTGATGTGGCTGCGACTACACCCTTACCTCTGTCACCACAACTAGATGCAAGCAAAGGTTTTGTTTGGTCTTCTTTTGTACGCGACTTAGAATACGACTGGCAAACCTTGATTGAAAATGTGGCAGATCCCAGTCATGTTCCTTTTGCTCATCATGGGGTACAGGGCGATCGCGAAAAAGCAAAACCAATCCCGATCAAAATTGTGCAATCAACACCAAACTTGATTGAAGCAACTACTTCTAGGCGCTTTCAAACAACAATCACTTTTGAACCGCCTTGTCGCTTGGAGTATACTATCAGTGTTGGCGACTCTGGAAGACAGTTTGGACTTATTACTTACTGCATGCCAGTTTGTCCAGGTAAATCTAGGATTGTAGCTCTGTTTTCTCGTAACTTTGCCAAAACATTCCATCATCTTACACCCCGTTGGTGGGAACACATAAGCGAGCGCAATGCGGTGATCGATGGAGATATGGTTCTTTTACAGCAGCAAGAATATTTTCTTCAACAGAGAAAAACTACTCAAAGCTGGAAAACTGCTTATAAGCTACCTACCAGTGCAGATAAGTTAGTAATAGAGTTTAGAAATTGGTTTGATAAGTATTGTCACGGACAGCTACCGTGGAGTGAAGTTGGAATAAGCGTTCCAGAATTCCGCAATCTCAATAACAATCGCGAACAAATCTTGGATCGCTACAAACAACACACCCAGTATTGTAGTAGCTGTCGAGGTGCGCTAAAGGTTGTGCAACGCTTGCAAGTGGTACTTTTGGCGTACTTTGCAATTACTGTTTGTGGAGTTGTTCTCCTTCCCGATACACTTCGAGTCAAACTCGGTTTACCTTTGATTGTGACGGCATTATTAGGTCTAGCAGCTTACGCTTGGCTGAAATTCTGGCTTAGTCCTAAATTTTACTTTGTGGACTACGTGCATGCGGATAAATAGAGATAAAAAGTTCGTAGTAAGCACTTAAGTGCTTACTACAAACCTCAATATAATTGCTTAATCGCAACTATCAACAAACAACTGGAAACTCTCCCAGCATTTTGACTTCTGGTTCTAGTAAAATTGACCAGCGGTCTTGTACTTGGTATTGAACGTGACGGATCAAATTAAAAATATCCCAAGAACTAGCACCACCACAATTGACAATAAAATTAGCATGGCGTTGTGCTACTTGCGCGTTACCAATTTGGAAGCCTTTGAGACCGGTTTGTTCAATTAACCAACCTGCGGCGTAAGGTTTGGGATTGCGAAAAACGCTGCCACAACTGGGTTTGTCGTAAGGTTGCGTTGTTAGTCGGTGCAGTTTGTGTTGTTTGGTGTTTGCGATTACTTGTGCCGGATCTGCTCCTGGTTGCAGTTGAAAAGTTGCTTGGGTAACTATGCGATCGCTTCCTTGGAGAATGGAAGTGCGATAGCTGTAACCGAATTGTTCACGAGTGAGGGTTTCTAGTGTACCGTCGGGTGAAAGTACTTGAGCACTAACTAAGATATCTGCAATGCAGCTGTCGTGCGCTCCTGCATTCATCACTACAGCACCACCGACGGTTCCGGGGATACCCACAGCCCATTCTAAACCTTGCCAACCCCGCTCTGCTGCCTCCAGCGCCAATCCAGGAATTGGTTCTCCAGCAGCAACGGTCAACAGACCTGTTTCCTGGTTAAAGTGAGTTTGACGGAGATGGCGGGTAGCGATGACTAAGCCCGGTATACCGCAATCGCTGACTAACAAGTTAGAACCTGCTCCTAGTATTGTTATTGGTAAACCTTGTTCTTTTGCATACCTGACACTAGCATGCATTGCTTCTATGTTTCGTGGAGCAATATACCATTCTGCTGGCCCTCCCACTCTGTAGGAAGTATATGCTGACAGATAAACTTGCGATCTAATCGCGTAATCGGTACCAGGTAAGCGAATTTCCTTGTTTTCGGAATAAGTCGATTGTTTTTTACTTGCAGTCAAGCCAGAGTTTGTGCAGACATTTACAGCTGCCTGGGAAATTTTCATATTTACCAAAATTTTAGTTTAATTTTGATGTTTATTCGCCGTAGAAATACGGTAATAATTTGAGGCAATGGAAGCATTGCGAGACTAACGTCAATGCCATTAAAAACACTTCCTTCATGACTTCAGGATGTGGCTGTAGCCGGCTGACGAAGTGTTGCGATTACTTCCGGAATCACTTGATTCAAATTCCCAGCTCCTAGAAACAGCGCCAAGTCTCCAGGGCGCAGATTTTGCTGTAAAAAATCGCATATCAAAGCTAAATTAGCCTGATAGTTGACTTGCGGATGATACTTGGCAACTTCTTGTGCGAGTTGTTCACCGCTAACCTGTCCTAAATTGGCTTCCCCAGCACTGTAAATATCAGTAAGTAAGACTGCATCGGCATGAGTAAAAGATTGGGCAAATTCCTCAAAAAATGCCTGTGTGCGACTATAGCGATGGGGTTGGAATATGGCTACTACTCTTTGTCCTGGTCTTGCTTGCAGGCGCGCAGCAGCCAGAGTAGCGCGAATTTCACTGGGATGGTGGGCGTAGTCATCGATGAAGGTAATGCCATCAACTTCACCCCGGAATTCAAAACGGCGTCTTGCACCTTCAAAGGTCGCCAGTCCTTTAGCAATTTCTCCAAATTCTAAACCTAGAACTCGACCAACGGCCACCGCTGCTAGGGCATTGCTGAGGTTGTGGCGACCGAGCAAACGTAACTTTAACACACCCAAAGCTTTACCCTGTTCCCAAACCAAAGCAGTGGTGCCATCGGCACGATAATCTATATTGGTAACGGTATAATCCGCACCTGTATCTTGGTATAAACTATAACTTATTGTTGGTTGGAAGCGATCGCGCACCGTTGCACAATCAATGCTACCGACTAACGTCTTGCAACCTTCAGCAAAGGTCTGGAATATCTGCACTACTTCTTCCAAATTGTCGTAGTGGTCGGGATGATCCAGTTCGATATTGGTGATAATACCAATTTCCGGAGCGTGTTTAACTAGCGAACCATCAGACTCATCTGCTTCCGCCACCAGATAGCGACTTTGTCCCAACCTAGCGTTACCTTCCCAAGCATTGACTTCACCACCTACTAAAATCGTGGGGTCTAACCCCGCTTGCAATAGCATGTAACCAATCATGCTACTTGTAGTGGTTTTACCATGAGTTCCGGCAACGGCAATGCTGTCATATTCAGCAATTAAAGCTGCCAATACATCAGAACGATGAAATATTGGGCAGCCTAATTCTATAGCCGCTTTGTATTCTAAATTATTTGTGTTAATTGCTGTTGAACAAATAACTTGTGGTAGTTGTGCCAATTCTAAATTTGGCTCTTCATCTTCAGCATTTAAGACTACTTGATTACCGTTGACTGTTGGGCGAAAGAATTCTAAATTGCTTGCTTCTTGTTTAGCAAAAATATGAGTTCCGATAGATTCCAATTTGCAGGTTATGTGATTAGGACGAAGATCCGAACCAGAAACCGGCAATTGACGCTTTGCTAGCACGTATGCCAAAGCAGACATACCTATGCCGCCGATACCAATAAAATGAAAAGGTCTACCGCTAAAGTCTACAGAATTCTTCATTGATTAATCCTCTAACACCACACCACACAATCTTCACAAATGACACGCGTATCATAACAGGATTTTGTTTTTTAACGATACTACCTCTGTATAAATTTCATGTTCCTAATCAGTAAATTTTTGTGCTCAGATTTTACTGGTTGAGATTGATTTTAACCTCATTAGTAGTTTTTTCTCTTTTTAAACCAATATTATGTTTATTCTGTGAATTTCTGCACCTTCGGGACACAAACGACTGTATTTTCAAATACATAATTTGGTTTATTTGCTGAAATTAGCTATAATAGTAGATTGGAAATTCAACTACTTTGAAATTGAATCAAGCCAAGTAAAAGAGTGGATGCGGCAAATAGCAATTTTCGGTGGCACTTTCGATCCGATTCATTGGGGACATCTCATAGTAGCCGAAACAGCTTTGCATCAAGTACCCCTCGAAGAAATAATTTGGGTGCCATCGCACCATCCTCCTCATAAAAAAGCAGCTTTGTTTCAACATCGTGTGGCCATGCTCCAGATGGCGATCGCAGATAATCCAGCGTTTGCCGTCTCACTGGTTGAAGAATTGCGATCGGGAACTTCCTATGCCATCGATACCCTGATTGATTTATCAGCTATTTATCCCAATACTCATTGGTATTGGATAGTTGGCTTGGATACATTCCAAACCTTACCTCGTTGGTATCGCGGACAGGAGTTAGCACCCCAGTGCGATTGGTTGATCGCACCCAGATTCCTTAGTAGTGAGTGTATAGCCCAAAGCGAAATTATCTGCAAGCAAGTGGAGCAACAACTAGCAAACCAGTTTTATAGCATACACTGGCAATTATTGCATATCCCTTTAGTAGGAATTTCGTCAAGTTTGATTCGCAACTCGTGTCGCGATCGCAAATCGATCCGCTACTTAGTGCCAGAATCGGTGAGAAGTTACATCGCTCATCACAGCCTTTACACAGACAGTAGTCAATAGTCAGCAGTTAGTGGTTAGTGGTTAGTGGTTAGTAGTTGGTGGTTGGTGGTTGGTTATTTCCAATGCCCAATGCCCAATGCCCGATGCCCACTCCCCCTTTTTTAACCAAACACGAAAAAATATTTAACTTTTTTTTGGGATCTAACGGTTTATAGTTATAAATACTCCCCCCTTTGCGATATGATCGGGGTCAATCATAAGATTTAATTAGGCATATATAACAGAGGGCAAGACGCTGTGATTAGAGTTGCTATCAACGGTTTCGGACGCATCGGTCGTAACTTTATGCGCTGCTGGTTGGGTAGAGAGAATAGCAACATTGACCTTGTTGCTATCAATGACACCTCAGACCCCAAAACCAACGCTCACCTGCTCAAGTACGACTCGATGCTAGGAAAGTTAAAGGGTGTTGACATTACTGCCGATGATAACTCGATCATCGCTAACGGTAAAACCGTTAAATGCGTATCCGACCGCAACCCAGAAAACTTGCCCTGGAAAGATTGGGAAATTGACCTAGTTATCGAAGCGACAGGGGTATTTACTGCTAAAGAAGGGGCGATGAAGCATGTCAATGCAGGAGCCAAGAAGGTTCTGATTACTGCCCCTGGTAAAAATGAAGACGGTACTTTTGTAATCGGTGTAAACCACCACGATTACGATCACAACAAACACCATATCATCAGCAACGCCAGCTGTACCACCAACTGTTTGGCTCCCATTGCCAAGGTGCTGCACGAGAAATTCGGCATCATCAAAGGTACAATGACCACCACCCACAGCTACACAGGAGACCAGCGCTTGCTAGACGCTTCTCACCGGGATGTGCGGCGTGCGCGTGCTGCGGCAATTAACATTGTGCCTACTTCCACCGGTGCAGCAAAGGCTGTGGCGCTGGTATTGCCAGCCTTAAAAGGCAAGCTCAATGGTGTTGCATTGCGCGTACCTACCCCCAACGTTTCAATGGTGGATTTTGTTGTGCAAGTCGAAAAGCCAACCATTGCAGAGGAAGTTAACGCAGCCCTCAAACAAGCATCTGAAGGTGAACTGAAGGGTATTTTAGACTACAGCGAACTACAACTGGTATCATCCGACTATCAGGGTACTGATGCCTCTTCCATTATTGATGCTAGCTTGACGCTGGTCATGGGCAGTGACATGGTCAAAGTTATGGCATGGTACGACAACGAATGGGGCTACAGCCAACGTGTTCTCGACTTGGCAGAACTAGTAGCCGAGAAGTGGGTTAAATAATTTGTTAGTGGTTAGTAGTTAGTAGTTAGTAGTTAGTGGTTAGTAGTTGGTTTTTAACCACTAACCACTATCCACACTAACCAAAATGTTGTAGTTGGTTTTTAACCACTAACCACCATCCACTATCCACTAACCAAAATGTTGAAATCCCTGGCTAAGAGTCAAAACTTGGTCGGGGAATTCTTGATCTGGGTCACGTAAAATTACGGTTGACCCTTCTGTAATCTCGCCTACAATAGCTGCACCCTGACCAAGCTGTTGCACTAATTCATCAGCAGGTTCTTTTGGCAAGCACAGCACTAATTCAAAATCTTCGCCACCGTAGAGGGCATATTCCAATGCTTGCTCTTTAGTCAGCCACTGGTCAAAAACTTTTGGAAAAGCTATCTGCGTGCGTTCAACCACAGCACCAACATTACTGGTGCGGCAAATTTGCACTACCGCGTCAGCTAAGCCGTCACTGCTGTCCATGCCAGCGATGGGGAGATGTAGAGACGCGCCATGGCGCGTCTGGGAGTAGGAGTCTAAAATTTGCCAGAGGATAGGTAAGACATCAAGTCGTGGTTTCGGACGCTGGTGAGCGCGAATTAAAGCCGTTCTTTCCTCTTCAATGAGGTTTTCTGCCTTTTCAGGATGCAGAAGCAATTCTAAGCCAGCACGGGACGCACCGTGCACGCCAGTGATAACGATCGCATCCCCAATTTTAGCTTGGGTACGGCGGATAATTCGATGGGGGTCAGCTTGACCGAAGGCGGTAATGGCAACAGTCACGACGGGCGATCGCACCACATCACCGCCGACAATCGGTGTATCGTAAGATTGCAAGCATTCAGTCATTCCCCGATACAAGCTTTCTACCCAACTGACACACACATTGCCAGGAAGTCCCAGTCCAACGGTAATTCCTAAAGGGTAAGCGCCCATCGCTGCCAAGTCTGATAAATTAGCAGCAGCAGCTCGCCAACCGACATCTTCTGGTGACGTAGTGTTTTCACTGAAATGAATATTTTCAACTAAAACATCAGTAGTTACCACTAAAGTTTTACCTGGTTCAGTAGCAATTACAGCCGCATCATCCCCGATAATGTCTGCCGGACAGAAGCGCTGCAAGATTTTTAATAGTCCTTGTTCGCCTATTTCTTGAACTAGTGGGAAAGATAATTCATTGTTCACAATAGTTTTTCGCCATTGCCAAACGATCGGGCTTTACTTTCCAAGTTACGATAAATGTATCGTTTTAGCGATCGCAACTGAGCAGGTGTTTACCGCAGGTAATCTTTAGGAGTTAGGAGTTAGTAGTTAGTAGATAGTAGTTAGTAGTTGGTTATACCTACTAACCACTATCGATTACAACTTTAGTAGTTAGTAGTTGGTTATACCCACTAACCACTAACTACTAACCACTATCCATTACAACTATTTATGCTTGCTCTGGCTCTACTAACTTTTCTGCACCTTTGACGACTTTTGCCGATTCAATTTTGTCACCCGCCTTCAGCTCTCTTAAAACTTCCTTACCCTCTGTAACGTAGCCAAAAACAGAGTAACGGCCATCCAAGAGGTTACGTCCGGCTGGGGTAAGTTCCGGTTCATAGAGAAAGAAGAAGAATTGTGAAGAACCGCCATTCACTTCATTTTCTGGACGAGCCATAGCCACCGCACCATAAGCAGAAAATGGCAGAACTGGTAAATCTGTATAACGACCAGCTTGTTCTAAGGTAATACCGTAGGTGGGTTCTTTGTCACCTTCAACCAGGAATTCTAAAGGAATCGCACGGTATTTGCCAGTTTTGGGATCGATAAAACCTACTTCCTTGCCTGGTGGATCGCCGGTTTGCACAACATAGGATTCTTCAGCACGAGTGAATTCCAAACCGTTATAAAAACCCCGTTGTACCAAATCAACAAAATTTCCAGCAGTGACAGGGGCGTTATAGCCATCGACCACAAGGGTAATTGTACCTTTGTTGGTTTTCATTTCCACAGTGGCACGGCCTTTCAGTTGTGGCAAATTGCTGTATTCTTCTGGAACTTCAAAGGGAAATCCCTGCACCATTAACTCTTCAAGTTCCCCAACGATATTTAGCAGATCAGTTCGTGTTGTCAAAATTTTTTCTTTATCTTTGGTTTTAGCGACTTCTTCTAATTCATTTACGCCAGATTTCAATTCAGAAATCAAAGCTTCGGCTCGGGGTTTGTTTTCATCTGGTACACTGGCTAAAATTTGCGAAGGGTTGTTGAGTATTCGAGATGCTTTGCCGAGGTCTTTGGAGACTGCACCCCAACGTCTATTTGCCCGCAATTGGTTGGATATATCTTCCAAGCTTGCTTGTAGTTCCCGCACAGGTTTATTATCTATTGGCAGTGCATAGCGCAGTAAAGCTTTGCCGTCGGTGATTGCATTCCCAGCTGGTAGTCCAGCGCTACTGGAGGGAGTCCACCCAGCTGTACTTATTCCTAAAAATAGGGTTGCCAACAGCAATGTAATGAGGGTATTCTTCAACTGAGATTTTAATAAGTTGAACATAGGATGGTTCAAATGCAGCATCAAATTCTTGACTGGGTGTAACCCATCAATAATCTTCCCACAGTAAAGGAAGCATCTGTGAAGGAAGAAGAACCAGTGTACTCTTGGGGAGGCGCGGATGCGGCGATCGCGTCTACACTTTAAGCGCCGTCGCTGTCGTTCCAACAGTTGTAGCACTTGGACTGGAATAAGGCAGTCGCGATAAAAAAAATTTACCATCATGCATGAAAAAACCTCACCCCCTACCCCTCTCCGCGAGCTCGGAGAGGGGTGTCCTCTCTTGACGAGTAAGGTTACTTTCAAGTTAGACGCCCACAACGAGGGAATGAAAATCCCTTCCCCCATCCCCTTTCCCCTTTCCCCTTTCCCCTTTCCCCTTTCCCCTATTTTCAAGACAGAAGGAAGAAAGTAAAATCTAACTTGATTACTTCATGATTAATAATTCATCTTTAATTTGGCTACCTTTGGTAATATTGATTAAATTCTTGGGGTTTATGGCTTAAGAGCAGAAATAGGCAAATGACCCACCACATCTATAATTGAATTTGTTGAATTTGACTTGTTAATCAAAGCACAGGTGAATAATTTGTTATGACAGGAAAAGGACAGGGATTTGGCTTTGGCTTAGGAAAAATGAAAGAACTGGCTGAAGCCTTTAAAAAAGCTCAGCAAGTGCAAGAAGGTGCCAAGCGACTTCAAGACGAATTGGAGCAAATGGAAATTGAAGGAGAGGCTGGCGGTGGTCTGGTTAAGGTCATAGTCAGCGGAAACCAAGAACCCAAGCGGGTGGAAATTTCGGCCAATGCTCTTAATGAAGGAGCAGAAGTACTTTCCGATTTGGTAACTGCGGCAATGAAAGATGCCTACAACAAGTCCACAGCAACAATGCGGGAACGTATGGAAGAATTGACCAGTGGGTTAGAACTTCCGGGATTTCAGTAAATAGTCACTTGTCATTTGTCACTTGTCATTTGTCATTTGTCTTATCCTAATGACAAAGGACAAAGGACAAAGGACAAAAATATCTATGCCATACAAACTTCTGTTTGTCTGCCTAGGAAACATCTGCCGCTCACCAGCGGCAGAAAATATCATGAATCATTTGATCGAGCAGAGTGAATTGAACGGGAGCATCATCTGCGATTCTGCAGGAACATCTAGCTATCACATCGGTAGCCCGCCTGACCGACGGATGAGTGTTGCGGCTGCTCAAAAGCTAGGAATAAAAATGTGTGGTCGCGCCCGCCAGTTTCAAAAGTCTGACTTTCAAGACTTCGATTTGATTTTGGCTATGGATAGAGAAAATTATGAGAATATCCTCTATCTCGATCCAAGTAGGCAATATCACGATAAAGTACGCTTGATGTGTGACTTTTGCTCTCAGCATACTCTCAAAGAAGTTCCAGACCCCTACTATGGCGACTCAGAGGGATTTAATCAGGTGATTGAATTACTTGTTGATGCTTGTGAAGGTCTGCTGAACCACGTTTCTAACCAAAAAACTGTTTTTTAAGAACAATCAACAACCCGGTTTATCTTAAAAAACCGGGTTTAAGGACTTTTGACTTACTCGCTAGCGGTCTAATCTCGTCTGCGTAACCCAAACAAGGGAGCAAGAATCAATCCGAAAACAAAGGCAGCAATATGCGCCCAACTCATCCCAGGTATACCCAGCAAACTCAAGCTTGGATTCCAAACACTAAGCTAAAAGGCATTTAATTTGCATTCTCAAAAAAATCAAACTCTTGTGGGGTGGGCGTCTCGCCTGCCCTGATTATACAACTTAAATGCACATCAGCTTAGCTGAGTTTGAGCTTTCTTATCGGGGATTGGTACAGTATCGCATTCGCCCACATCTAGATGGACTAACCCCTAAAGAAGCGAAAACACTTAAGCTGACTGTATTGCCCTCTGCTCAACAAGTGTTTATCAATTTGAAAATAGCTCATATCGAAAGCGTTCGTAACTGTGAAAAAGGCTTGAAACAGTTGCTTAGCGAACCGAATCAAGTTGCTTTTGCAATTGTAGAGGAATTTGTGGATCGTACCATTCGCGCTGCGGATGTAGAGAAAGAATGGCAACTCTTATTACAACTAGTGCGATCGCAAATTTGGGATGATTTTCTGGGTGAACAAGGGCAAATGCAGCACGAGTGGATAAATTCAGTTGAGCAAGCCACAACTGTAGATGAAGAGACAAGCGAAGTTGATGCAATTTTTGCGCTTATGAATATGTAATTATACTTAATTTAATTTAGATATATAATTATAAAGTTATAAGGTAAGCTACACACACTCTACAGTTATTAGTCTCAATTTTTTGTTGAGAATAATATTTAATTTGTATCATCAGGCACATCTTTTACATCAATACCTAAAGACTTGCACATAGTCTTAAGCGAAACTTTATACAGACGAGCTAAGGCTACAACATTCTCAACGCTAGGCATAGCTTTACCTGATTCCCAGTCAGCCTGCCTACGTTCGGAAACACCAATCAGTTGTCTAACTTGAGGGCGTGTTAAACCTGCTTGTTCTCTTAGTAGCCTTAACGGAGACTTACCCTGTGTTTGTGGATTTTCTTCTATCATAGTAGACGAAAGGTTCTTGAACGATACGTCTTGACAGTGCCAATAACAAGACGTATCATTCACTTTGTGGATACAGAAAGACTAGTCAGTTTGGCTGGATTAATTAGAATACAGCAATTTGCCTGACTGGTCTTTCCTTAGTGTCAGATCGTAACTGCTCCTTATGCAATTACGAACTGTATGTATGGTCTACCCTACCACTCCTACTACTGTTGGTGAAGCTCTTTGTTTTGGTCTTGCTGCTGTTTGTAGGGAGGTTATGCCTATGGAACAATAAATTTTTGCTGACGATGGCTGCAAAATTTACCACACGAAAACCTGACACCAGTTGCTTTTGACTGTTGTGCGCTGACTGGTGTCTTTTCCATTTAATGATTAAGGAGGTTTTCTTGTTGAATCAACAACACATAACTTACCAAACTCCGTGGATGATAGTGCGTTGGCTTTCACCCACACAACGTGTTATTTATGGTAGATTTCAAACTCGTAGTGATGCCAATAGTCATCTTTTGGTTTTACGCAGGTTGATGCCAAGAGCTTGTCTTGAGGTAGTTTTTGACTTAGAGTAATAGTTACTCAAAAATTTAAGTATCACTCCTTGCACTAACGTAAAATATTTAACAGCTTTCTATTTTGATTTTGTTTTAGTCTGTCGATAAAAATATAAAAAGACAATCGTACTTTCAGATGATGAAAGTGCGATCGCATCTCGCCGTGCTATAGATATTTAACAGCTTGACTAATGCTTGACCAGCCAATCCAGAAGTAGACGATTCGTCTTTTCTGGTTGTTCGAGCATAAACCAGTGCCCTAACCCTTCGACTCTTTCATACTGCCACTCAGCTGTTACGTATTTGTTAGAGTTTTTAATTTGCGATTCCCAAAGGAAATCATCTTTATCACTCCAAATGCCAAAGGTTGGAATAGTTATCGGCTTGTCGTTCAGGTAATTTCCCTTCTAGGGCAGCAAGCATGATTTCAGGAAGCGTGATTAACGTGAAATGGTATTACGCAGAGGAATGCAGAGGCTACCGTAGAGGTACGCAGAGTTTTTGAACTCAAATGGTAAAATTCCCCCTCTTTGCTTGCGGAGAGAGGGGGTGAGGTCTAAATATTAAACTGCTGCCGCTGATACAGTGACCAATACAAACCCTTTTGCTGCAACAACTCCGTATGAGTACCGCGTTCGGCGAGAACGCCTTTTTCTAACACCAAAATTAAATCAGCACGCTTGAGGGGTGCAAAACGGTGGGCAATCAAGAACACAGTCCGCCCTTGGGAAACTGTTTGCAAGTTTTGCAGTACCTGCTGTTCGGTTTCGCTGTCTAAGGCGCTGGTAGCTTCATCTAAAATCAAAATCGGTGCTGACGAGAGGAATAACCGCGCTAGGGCAATGCGTTGCCGCTGTCCGCCAGATAAAGCTGTACCGCGTTCGCCAACGTTGGTTTCGTAACCGTGGGGCAATTCACTGATAAAATCGTGGGCAACGGCGAGTCTCGCTGCTTCTACTACTTGTTCGGCGGTGATATCAGGATTGCCGAGGGTGATATTTTCTAATATCGAACCGTTAAATAAAAAGTCCTCTTGCAAAACTACGCCAATTTGTTGACGCAATGAGGCTAAGTCTGCACTTTTAATATCAAAACCATCGATAAGGATACGTCCCGATTCGATTTGATAGAGGCGTTGCAAAAGTTTAGATAGAGTACTCTTACCAGAACCGCTGCGTCCGACAATGCCGACGAATTGCCCTGGCTGGACAGTGAAGGAAATTCCCCGCAGCACGGGTTCTGTATTCTGTCGATAGCGGAAGAAGACTTGTTCAAAGGTGACTTGCCCTTTGAGTGGTGGTAAAACTAAACCTGTGCCTGGTTCAGCCTCTGGGGCGACGTTGAGAATATCGCCAATTCTGTCTACGGAAAGCAGAACCTGTTGCAGATTTTGCCATAGTTGCACCAAACGCAGCAACGGCCCGGTGACTCTGCCAGAAAGCATTTGAAAGGCGACAAGCTGACCGATGGTAAGCTTGTTTTCAATCACTAACTTCGCACCAAACCAGAGAATCAGCAGGCTAGAGAAATTGGTAAGGAAGTCACCAATATTGCTGCTAATGTTGGAGGTGGTGGAAGCTTTAAAACCCGTGCGGATGAAACGGGCAAACAAACCTTCCCAACGATCGCGTGCTACTGCTTCTGCTGCATGTGCTTTGACTGAGTGAATTCCTGTCACCGTCTCTACGAGAAACGATTGACTATCGGCACTGCGGTTAAAGGTTTCATTCAGCCAGCTGCGGAGAATTGGTGTTGCTACCAGGGTCAAGATAGCAAACAAAGGTAGTACAGCCAACGCCGTGAAGGTGAGGGGGATACTGTAATAAAACATCAATACCAGGTACACCACGGCAAAGATGCTGTCTAAAACCACAGTTAAGGCCGTACCTGTGAGAAACTGGCGAATTTGTTCGAGTTCTTGCACGCGGGCTACCGTGTCTCCTACCCGCCGCGACTCAAAATAAGCTAAAGGTAAGCGCATCAGGTGGCGAAATAGCTGCGCTGATAAACTCAAATCCAAGCGACGGGCGGTATGGGTAAAGATAAATAACCGCAGGATGCCCAAAGTTGCCTCAAAGACTGCCACCAACAACAGCGCGATCGCCATAACATCGAGAGTCGCCAAACTCTCTTGTACCATGACTTTATCAATCACGACTTGGGTAATTAGTGGCGTCGTCAACCCCAAAATCTGTAACGTCAAAGATGCGATCAGGACTTCTGTCAGCAATCCTCGGTACTTCCAGACAGCGGGTAGAAACCAACTGAGGTTGAATCTTTCCTGCTTTTGGATCAGTTCTACTTGCCACAGCTGCCCATTCCAATAGTTTTCAACTAGCGACTGTGGCACAATTTCACAAGTGCGATCGCCATTGAGGGGATTGGCGATAATTAGGCGATCGCCTCTCACTGCATAAGCTACTACCCAGCTGGCTTCACTTGTTGTCGATCCACCCCACTGCAACAAAGCTGGAAATGACAGCTGTTGCAAATCACCCCAATTCACTTGCAATCGTCGCAGCACAAAACCTAACTTTTCAGCTGTTTCCACAAGATATTTTGGGCGCTGTCCTCTGAGTTGGCGTTGCACCCATTCCAATTTGACGGGGTGATCTAATTGCTGCGCCACCATTGTTAAACAAGCAGCGGCGGTGTTCCAGCTAGAGATGAACGGATAATTTGGTTGGGTGGGAGAAGGTGACACGGGAACGCGGGGACTCAAAGACGTGGGGACAGTTTCACTCTCCGCGTCACCCACTCTCCGCGTCTCGGTGTCCTCTTCTTGAGTTCCTCGCCAAAACTCCTCTATTTGTGGTGTGGAAAGTTCTGCCCAGATTGCCGTATTCCATCGCACCACCAATACTTCTTTACTAGCAGCTACAGCTTTGCATTCGACGGGAAACTTTTGCAAACTACCAAACCAATCGCCCGCCATCAGAGTTGCCAACGGTTTACCAACTCCTTCTTCGCGCAAGCGAACCTTACCAGTAACTATCAAGAACTGATAACCTACCCCATCTTTTGGCCAGATTTTTTCTCCTAAACCGAAGCGTTGAGTTTCTGACTGTTGTTTCAATAGGTTTTGTTGTTCAGGAGTTAACAAGCATAACGGTGCTTGTGTCCAAGCTAGAGAGGCTAGCACCCTTGTATGTGAAGACTCATCATCTATGAGTTTTAGCTCACCTGTAGTTTTACCGTTAGCTTTTGAATTTTCTCTGCTAGCCATTTCTCAAACAACTCATTCTGTAGTGCTTGCTTTAGTTGAGTATCTTCCAATGAAGCTGGCAGAAATTGTTCTACACGAAACAAACCATAACGTTCTTCCAGCTCTATTGGTCCTACCACTGCTGTTGGACTAGCCACATCAACCGCTGCCCTCAGTTTATCAGGCATTGTTCCTCGGCTGACCGGCCCCATCATTCCGTTGACAATTCGGTCTTCTGTCAGCGAATATTCTTTAGCTAACTGTTCAAAACTAGCTCCTTCTTCGATTTGGGCTTGTAGTTCCTCAGCTAATTCCCGATTGTCTACAATAATTCGCGAAATGACCACCCGATCCAGGAAAATTTTCCTTTCTATAAAATACTCTTGCAGTTTTGGTTCTGTCACTACAGCTTTCAATCTTTCCAGCTTGAAGTTCAGGGCGACATTGGCGTGAAATGTATCGTAATCTGTACCATTATTTTTTAGCCATTCTTGAAAACTTTTCGGTTCAGTCAGTTGATTTTTTAACCGAAAATCAATAATTGTCTGTTCGGTTAAAGCTGGGCTGATATCAATGTCTTCTCGAACTTGTAGTTCTTTTTCTATTACATACTGACGCAGAACTTCTCCAATAAACTGTCCCAATTTTCCAGAAATTTGTAGGTATCTGACTACTTGTCCAATCGAAATTGGTTGCTCATCAACGGTCAAAAACGATGAAGATTCCATAGAGTCAATACGCAGAGACACGAAAATAAATAATTATACAATTATCCATCAGAGAAATTTCGTATTTTAGCAGACATTTTGAGGAAAGGCTATGATTGCCACACTAGCCATACTAAGCTTTGAAAGGCGGAGTCGCAACTCCGCTTTGCTCATACAATCTGGTAAAAATACCTACCTAGTATCAGAAAGTAATTAGTGCAGCATGGCAGAAATAACTAGACAGTTGGAAACAGACAAAAAAGTAGATTTCACTGGTTACAACCTTCTGCTTTCTGCCTTTTGCCTTGTGCATTCTTGCATTAGGCAATTGTAATCGCCCATAACCAAGCCAAAAAAATTGCCGCGATCGCACCAATTAATGTATTCAAAATATTCACCAATTCATTTGTGAGCCAAGCGTATTTTGATTGTAATGTTGCCCCAATTACACTTTCTAAATTTGTGGCAATAAAAGCTGCTAGCACACACCAAAGCACGCCCAATAGCTCAATTAAACCAACTCCCCAACCCACTAAGGCGATCGCAACCGATGCGATCGCACCAGCTAAAGTTCCTTCCAAGCTTACCGCCCCTTCAGTTCCCCGCGGCACTGGTTGTAAGGTGGTAATCAAGAAAGTACTTTTGCCATATGCTTTTCCGACTTCACTCGCACAAGTATCAGATAGTTTGGTACTAAAACTCGCCACATAGCCTAACAGTAGTAGGGACTGAGGATTAGGGGCTAGGGACTGGGGAACAGGAAGAATTCCCCAACTGATCATTCCTACTCCCAAAGCACACAGCGTTCCAGTCAAAGCGGAACCCCAAACATTTTCCGGCCCTCTTGCCCCAGAACGCTTTTCAGCAATGCCTTCAGCTTCCTTTTGGGCTATGCCAATGCGTGTGACAAAAGAACCAACCAAAAAATAAAACATTACAACTACATATCCCTGCCAACCTAATGTTCCCCAAATCAGAACGCCTAGTAACCAAGCATGAAATAAACCGGCTGGGGTGAGTAGCTTTTTGGGAGCAATCCAAGCTACAGCTAACAAAAGAGTATTCAACCCCACTCCCGCTAACCAAGGATTAAAAGAATCAATAAAAGAGAGCATCAGCAGCTGTTGTTTGAGTATTTTGCGAGACTCACCAATAGAATAACCAATATTAAGGTACTGGGTACTGGGAGAAGACAAGGGAGACAAAGGAGAGTTCTTGAGAGGGGGAGATGAAAAGTCAAAAGTCAAAAGTCAAAATTTTTGTTTTGAATTTTGAATTTTGAATTCCGCGAAGCGGTTCACCCCATCCCTCCTTGTCCTCCTTCTACTTACCAGTCTCTAGTCTCTGAAAGTGAATTTTGTATCAAAAAATACAATTTTTTGTAAGTATTATCACTTAAAAGTCTTTCATGGTTTGAATTTTAAGTAAATTTTTTATTTTATTTTAGTAAAATTATACACAAAGAGGTTTTTTTCCGATCAGAGAAACAAATTATAGATTTTGATGTTATCTACCACTTAAATGTCAGGTCTAAACAATGTCATCGGATCTTGCAGGCAATTCCCTAAATACGGCTAGAAGTTTCACGATTACAACCAATTCCCAAATTTTTACTGATAAAATCTCTCTAAAAGATCCAAACGATTATTACAAATTCACCGTTGAGTGTCGTAGTAGCTTTCAGCTTGCCTTGACTGGCTTGAAAGCAAATGCCAATGTCCAGCTAATTCAGGATGGAAACGGTAATGGTATTGCAGATAGGCGAGAAGTAATTGCTTCTTCCCAGCGTAGTGGCAACAAAGCTGAATTAATCGACACAACCTTGGAAGCTGGGACTTATTACATTCGAGTTTACCCCAAGGATAAAGCAAAAACCAAATATGACTTAAGTGTTTGTGCAACGCCGATTGATAATGCCGGTAACACCCTCGATACTGCCTACGCGATCGGTAGCATTCCCATTAATTCAGAAGCTATCACCTACAGAGATTGGGTAGGTAATTCAGATTCTAGTGAAGAACAGGGACTAGCAAATAATTCCAATAGCACACCTGCTATTTCTGCCATCAATCAACCAACGCTGAGGGCAGACACATTTACATATCTACCTGACTCTATACAGACAGTATTCTCAGGCAAAGGTAATATTGACTTTGGTAGTGGAGGGCGAGATCTACTCGATCTTTCTGCTTTTTCATCTGCACAAGTCCAAGAATTAAATTTTGCAAATTTCGACTTTACAAAATTCAGCTTTGCAAATACCAATGCAACTACTAGAAATCAGGGCGTACTTTACGATCCCTATGACATAGTAAATCTAAGTCAAGCACGTGTATTTGATGCCATAACTGTTGATGGCAAGCAAATTTTGTTTGAGAGTATTGACACCATTAAATTATCAGATACTGTCATTGACTTATCAGTAATACCCAATGACGCCCTGTTTAATCAACAATGGAACCTGCATGTGATGGATGTTCACAAAGCTTGGCGGTTCACAACAGGTTCAGATCATGTCCTAATTGGGATTGAAGATACAGGATTGGCATTTGATCTTAACGGTAATATTCACTCCGACCTCCGAACAACAAATGTGATTAATTCCAATTCTTTTGATGAATGGTCATATTTTTCTCACGGTACTCTAGTTCAAGGAGCGATCGCTGCTACTAGCAACAATGATATAGGCATAGCTGGAATCAACTGGAATTCTCAGGTTATGCATATCGATGTAGTTGGTACTAACCCAGATGATGATGATTTGGCTGGTGCAACACAAGCATTAATCGATTGGGCAAATAGTCAAAGTAAAACTTTAGTCATTAACCTCAGCTTATCTGGTGGTTACTCAGAACGATTTGAACAATTAATTGCTAATAATCAGAACAATGTCTTGTTCGCGATCGCTACTGGTAACGATAACCAAAATGCTATTTCGAGTCCCGCCGATTTAGCTAATAAATACGAGAATGTCATCGCCGTAGGTGCTTGTTGGGGAACTAAAGATTACTATGGCAATCTTAAAACACCAGGGACACGTGTTGATTATGGGCGCGAAGGTGTACAGTGGTGGGGTTCCAATTACGGCACAGGTTTAACTTTCGTAGCACCATCAGAGTACGCTTCTACCCATGCTACTCGTAATGAATCCGAGCCGTTTTACAATTATTTCGACTACACTAGCTATTTCAATGGAACTTCCGCATCCACACCCAATATTACAGGAGTTGCGTCATTGGTATGGAGTGTGAATAGAGGACTAACTGCAAAACAGATACGGGAAATTCTCGCAGAAACTGCTTATGATTTGGGCGATCCTGGCTATGATACAGTTTACGGCTACGGAATTGTAAATGCTGATGCTGCTATACGGCGATCGCTGGCTCATAAAAATTATGAATTATAAAATTTTCAGCATTCACCATTCATAATTCTCACCAATACCCGATCGCCAATACCCAATACCCAATTTCATCAATCGATAAAAATCGATACAAATTGTCTTAAAGAGTAAAAAACCTAAATTATCGGTAATTATACCAATCCGCATTCGGAACTGTAATTTTGTCATACTGAGCGTAACGAAATGAAGCGAAGTATCTCGCGAGATTCTACACTCCGCTATCGCTCGATTCAGAATTACACTTTAGAACGCAAATTGGTATTAACTCAACATTTAGTTACTTAATTTGATAGCAGCATTCATTTTCCACCTTGAGTTATGTTTCATTAATTTCTAGAATTAGTAAACTGGCATACTATTCAAAATCGCGTTTTACTGTACCTAATATTTTCAGGGGGAAGGAACCATGAGCCGTCCAATCATTCTTGGTATTGTTGGTGATAGTGCCGCTGGCAAAACAACACTGACAAAAGGGATTGCTCAGGTACTCGGTCCAGAAAATGTTACAGTCATCTGCACAGATGATTACCACAAGTACGATCGCAAGCAACGTGCAGAAATTGGTATTACGGCTCTCCATCCTGACTGCAACTATCTGGATATTATGCAGCAGCATCTATCGCTGCTCAGGACGGGACAACCAATTCTCAAACCTGTCTACAGTCACAAAACAGGTACATTTGAGGCACCTGTGTATATCAAACCCAACAAATTTGTAATTGTTGAAGGATTGCTGGGTTATTCTACTCGTGGTGCTCGCGATTACTATGATGTGAAAGCTTACCTTGCACCCCCCGAACCACTACGCGCTCAGTGGAAAGTCAAGCGGGATACCCAAAAGCGCGGCTACACAGAAGAACAGGTGCTGGCAGAACTAGAAAAACGGGAACCAGATTCAGAGCAATTTATCCGTCCGCAGCGGCAATGGTCGGATATAGTGGTGAGTTTCTATCCACCCAACGACGATATAAACCAAATGAACGGACACCTAAATGTCCGTTTGGTACTACGCCCAACAATTCCCCATCCAGATTTTACCCAAATTCTTGGTCTTGGTGAGAATAATTCCATGCCTGCCATCCGTTTAGGACTGGACAGAGATATGGGTAAACCAGTTGATGTTTTAGAAGTAGATGGTCATGCAACGTTAGAACAAGTCAACAAACTAGAACATTTGATTTGTGCTGATATGCCCAACTTAAAGAACATATGCGATCGCGAAAGTAATCCAGAGTTAGGCAAAGTTGCTGGTACGACGGGTGAAACAATCCAAAGCTACCCCCTCGCTCTCACCCAGCTTCTCATCACTTATCATATGCTCAAAGCAACACAAACCTATCAGTAAGGTGTTAGTTGGTGGTTAGTAGTTAGTGGTTAGTGGGTAGAACAATCACCAACAAACAACCAACAACCAACAAAACTTTAAATATTTTGTCAAATTAGTAGAGATTTTGAGGCCTTACAGGGGATAACTAGAGTATAGATACTCTTTCATCGTTATTCCTTTGGTTTGTCTATGACCTATTGTCTCAGAATTGTTGATATGCCCGAGACTGAGCGTCCGCGAGAGCGGTTATTAAGTCACGGTTCAAAAGTATTATCTACAGCTGAATTAATAGCAATTCTGCTCGGCACTGGTCAAGGGCCAGGCAAACTTTCCGCTGTGGGCTTAGGACAATACATTCTGCATGAATTGAGTAAATGCGATCGCGAACCTTTGGCAGTTCTGCGAGATATTAGCGCCGCAGAATTGATGCAAATTCCCGGCATTGGCCCGGCAAAAGCAACAACAATATTAGCAGCAATCGAATTAGGTAAACGCGCCTTTCAATCTCGCCCTTCCGATCGTACAGTCATCGATAGCCCAGCTGCTGCCGCCGCTACTCTCAGTCAAGATTTGATGTGGCAAACGCAAGAACGTTTTGCAGTTGTACTGTTAGATGTAAAAAATCGCTTGTTGGGAACGCAAGTAATTACTATTGGCACAGCTACCGAAACCCTTGCACCTCCCCGTGAGATTTTCCGAGAAGTAATTCGTCAAGGTGCAACACGGCTAATAGTGGCACATAACCATCCTTCCGGTAATGTTGAACCTAGCCGCGAAGATATCGAATTAACCAAGCAGTTATTAGCAGGAGCACAATTTTTGGGTATCCCACTGCTAGATCATCTCATTTTGGGTAATGGCGATCATCAAAGTCTGCGGGAAATTACAACTTTGTGGGAGGAATACCCGCAGGGAGATTGAAGAGAAGATGGGGAGATAAGAATTACCAAAATCAGGAAAAAACCGCGATCGCACTTCAGTTAAAAATCCCAAATCATTAATCAACTACCAACACTGCTGAGCCTTCAATTTTACCACTGCGAAGGGCGTCTAAAGCCTCGTTTGCTTCATTTAATCCAAACAGATTTACCTCTGTTCGGATAGGGACTTTGGGTGCTAGTGCTAGAAACTCTTCCCCATCTCGGCGAGTAAGGTTAGCAACAGACCGCAAAACCCTTTCTTCCCAAAGAATTTCGTAGGGAAAAGCAGGAATATCACTCATGTGAATACCAGCACAAACTACCACGCCGCCTTTAGCAACTGCACGCAAAGCGGCAGGTACTAGTTTACCGATAGGGGCAAAAATAATTGCTGCGTCTAATGGTTCCGGAGGTAATTCATCAGAACCACCTGCCCAAACTGCACCCAAATGGCGGGCAAATTCTTGTCCTTCAGTATCGCCAGAACGGGAAAAGGCAAAGACTTGACGCCCTTGATAACGGGCCAGTTGAATTAAAATATGGGCAGCGGAACCAAAGCCATAAAAACCGAGTTTTTCAGCATCCCCAGTCATTCTGTAAGCGCGATAGCCAATTAACCCACCACATAATAGCGGTGCAGCTTGCAAGTCAGGATAGCCCTCTGGAATGGAAAAGCAAAAGCGGTAGTCGGCAACAGTATACTCGGCATAACCGCCATCCAGGTTGTATCCAGTAAACTGGGCGTAATCGCAAAGGTTCTCGCGTCCAGACACACAATAACGACAGCGATCGCAAGTATGACCCAACCAAGGTACGCCAACGCGATCGCCCACACGAAATTTTTCCACTCGTTCCCCTACAGCTTCTACAGTACCCACAATTTGATGCCCAGGTATCAAAGGTAGTTTTGGGTGTGTCAGTTCTCCATCTACAATATGCAAATCTGTACGACAGACAGCGCAAGCATGAATGCGAATCAGTACCTGTTCAGGATTGGGTTTTGGCACAGGTAAATCAGCTAATCGCAGAGGTTGACACGGTGCTTCCAAAAGCATTGCACGCATAAGCCATTAAAAAATTAAAATTATTTACTCGTTCATTTCTTTTAATGTAGCCAAGGCTGAAGGTGACAACCGACTGAGATAGCGGAATATCCAGTATTTAAATATAGTGTCTAAAATCACAGGAAATGTGGCAATAAATAAAAATATCGCGTTGTGACTTGCTGGCAAACCCAAATGTTCCGCCAATCCTTCCAGAATTACCTCCCAGCCGTGTGGTGAGTGAAACCCTACAAATATATCTGTAAACAAAATAATCAAAAAAGCTTTGGCACTATCACTCAGACCATAGATAATTTCATCTATAAATGACTTAACAATTACAATTTCTTTTTTGCTGGTAACTATAACTAACGCAAAAGCAAATAGTGATAGCATATCAGCAAAAATATTGCTGATAGCGTCACTACCTTTCCTACGAAATTCGTCTGCTATTTCATGTGTTTTTTGTTTAACCTTTTCTTCTATGATTTCTGGAGAAAGTGAAGGAGATTTAGAAATTAAGCTTTCAAATCTCAGCTTTTCTTCAAAAAATTTTAATTCATGCAGGGCTTCCTCTTCCATTTCAGAATTGAGAAAAATTTGAGGTGTATTTTTACCTCGAAAATGCTCTACTATTGGGCTTATCAAGAATTGCTTAGATATCTGTTGAGTTAAAAGCGGTATAATCACGAGCATCAGCAAAAAGCGTATAGCTGTTCTTGTCCTCTTTCTCGAAATCTGGAATTTTCTAACAAACTGCTCTTCTGCTTCTGGAGAAAAATCGGCTTTGATTCTATTAATTGTTCTACCAATCGACCTTGGGAAAGCTCCTGTTTTTTGAGAGGCGGGTGTAACTCTCATTTCATCCATGTTAGATGGATCTGATCTTCCATTGTTTTTGTCATTACTGTTCATTGTTAATGTTGAATAATTTGTAGTTATCTAAGACAAGGCGGCAGGTTGGCTCAACATAATGTCTTAAATATATGTTTAGTTTATAGCTTTACAACTCTTAACATAATTTCCGTACAAACATTTATCAGGTTTTGGAGGAACCTCTGTTGTACAAGAGTACCTCTGTTGAGCTTATTTAATGTGTAATCAATTTGGCATCAGAAATACATAGATGCTCCTCCAAATTTCTTGCTTGTCTATCCTGTGACATCAGTCTCAAGTATTCTCTCTGAGGCTAAACAGGATTAAGCGATCGCAATTATCAGTGAAATTTAGCAATCTATTGTTTAATGAATTAGGGTGGGTGCAAACTGGCAATCAATGTTACTGGTTGCTCGTTAGTAGTTTTTGTATCAGAAATATATTGCAGTTATTCTGCTAGATGTACAAGCATTGATAGTAAGGTGTGAAGACCAGCCCTTTCAAGGAGGGTGAAAAATCTGCTTTCATTGCCTGGTTTTTGCTGATTCCACTTGGTGTCTTAGTGTCTTGGTGGTTCATAAAATTTATTTTTTCACCACCAAGACACCAAGACACGAAGAAAACTTCTTGCTTGTGGCTCGTACTGCTAACGCAGTCGCTACAATTTCCAACAGATAGATTGCACAATTTGGCCTGCGAAATCAACTTCTATGAGCAATACGCGCCATCCTTACACAATTAAACTTCTAACCCAATCTCTGCGTGCTATCCTTGTTGCCCTAACTATTGGATTTGTTGGCTGTAATTATACAACTGATTTAGTTAATTCTTCTTCCACAACCACCACTACCCCCACGGAGTTAAATAGTAATTTGCCCAAAGTCGTTGCTACCACAAGTGTACTGTGTGACTTAACCAAACAAGTGGCAGCACAAACAATCAATCTTACTTGCTTAACATCCCCTGATACTGCTCTCTACCTTTATCAACCAAAGCCAGAAGATAGCACAGCGATAGAACAAGCAAAAGTAATTTTTTATAATGGATACGGTTTTGAACCAAGTTTGTTGAGGTTAATTAGGACGAGTAAAAGCCCAGCAGCTAAAATTGCAGTTGCTCAGCGTGCTGTTCCCAATCCATTACAGTATAGGAGAAACGGCAAAATTGTTTCTAATCCTTATGTTTGGCACAATCCTAAAAATGGGATTAGGATGGTAGAGATTATTAGCAGCAACTTAAGTAAAATAATACCAGAAAATGCGTCGCTATATAACAGCAATGCTCAAAGAATTAAAAAAGAGCTAAACCAGTTAGATGTATGGATGAAATTACGCATTGCTAGTATTCCTAGCAACAATCGCAAGTTAGTGACAACTAATGATGCAATGGCTTATTATGTCACAGCTTACGATCTTACATCTCCAAACGCTTTAAAGAATATTAATAGTGAGACAAAACCCACATCTGCACGAGTGAAAGTACTGGTTAGAAACCTCAGACGAGCAAGAGTACCAACTATTTTTGTGAACACTCAAGTTAATCCCGATTTAATTAATACAGTTGCGAAGACAGCAAAAGTAAAAGTTTCTGAAAGGCAATTATTGGTTGATAATTTGGGCACATCGGGAAACGAAGGTGACACTTACCAAAAAATGTTGACTGCTAATACTCGCACAATTGTAGAAGGGCTGGGAGGAACGTATCTGATATTTGAACCACAAGCTTTTACAAATCAACAGTAAATAATTAATAATTTTCAAGATTATGAGTTCCAACTTATAACTTTTAATTCATAATAAAGAATATATAAACTAATAGAGACGGAATGATTCCCATCTCTATTTCAGATATACAATATTAGAGCGATCGCATCACTTGTTAAGCTAATGTATTTTTTACTTGCATAGTTGTTGTGGACTTTCCGCCTGCACTACAAAATATTTATCCTCTAGAGATTATGCAAACTAAATCTTTATTAGCTTATTTAATTTCGCTATGACCTGCGAAAACAAAGTGTTCGCGACGGTTGCCTTGACTGGTATTAGGCCATTCAATGAAATAATGCCCTTCTTCAAAACGGAAATCCATGATTGGGTAAGTTCCAGCTTGAATTTCTATACAACTTTCCTTCGGTAAATCTTTGACTTGTTCTGTTGAAGGTTTGAGGAAAGTAGGCATTTTAATAATTAAATTTTGCGGCTTGTTGCTTTCGTCTGGATTGCCAATCAAACCCTTAGTAATAGCGTCAGCCATTGCTTTAGCATTGAATTTGCCCATATCAATTGGTGAATCGCAAAAACAACACTCAATTAAAATGGCTGGCATATTTGTATTTTTCAGAACAAAAAAGTTGGCTTCTCTAACGCGTCTATCATTAAATCCAAGTGCAACAATTTCGTCAAGAACTTTCTTACCAACTTCACGTCCTTTTGGACTCAAAGCGAAAACTTCCGTACCGTGCGCTTTGCCATTAAAGGAATTAAAGTGAATCGAAACATAAAAATCTACATTTGCTTGGTTAGCTTTATCAACTCTCTTACGAAGAGAATCATTTACACTACTAACAGAAGTTGGAGTACAATTAACGACACTATGACCTGCTTTTTGTAGGTTTTGGATCACAATTTCGCCAACAGCTTTTGTTAAAAAATCTTCTGTTTTATCAATTCCTTTAGCACCTGTATCTGGAGAGCAATTGTGACCAATATCAATTCCGAATTTCATTCTATGAACTCCTAAACTGTTTTAATTACAGCAACTACACTCGGTCAATTCAGAGTAGTGTCTCTCAGCTACGATTAATCTCTACTTCAAGTTCAAAATAGAGATTTTCGGAAGCAGTGTAGAGATTATGGCGATCGCCTTAATGCACTCCCATAATTCAGGTGCGATCGCCTCAGCAGACATGAGTGTTTTTATAAATCATGTAAAATATTTTACTTATTTTCTAAAAACGTGATAAGGGCAAAAACTCTGAATAAATTGTAAGAAGAGTTGCTCAATCTCAAAAATTATACTTACATATTTTCTTTATATAGGTGTTAACTTTAACATTCTCTTAAGCAGATTAAAGAATTCATGGGGATGGGGATCGGGATGATGTACTATAGGCGATCGCGCCTAAGCTAATGCAAAATTGTCATTAGTCATTTGTATTTACCAAGGACAAACCTAGTTACCATCCCCAACTACCAAGGCCACCTTTGAAGGGCCCAACAATATCGCTTGTAACCCAACCACCATAAAAATTACCTGGTTGCGGCTGGACTTTTTCCCCGTTCACGTAACAAGCATCCATTAAATGAGCATAAAAAGCTACATGGTCTTTGATAGATGCAAAAGCAGGTGTAGGATTAGGATAGTACCAAGCAGAATTTTGCGCTTGTTTTTCACCTACGCGGACTGTGTAATAATCAGCATTTCCCTTCCATTCACAAAAGCTAGACTGCGGTGATTGGATTAGGTATTCCATTTTGATATCTTCTGGGGGAATGTAGTAAGAAGGTGGATGACTGGTTTCTAAGACACGCTTAGCACGGTGAGTATCTGCAATTGTGACACCATTAAATATTACTTGGATATGCTTGTTTGTTTCCTCTAAGCGAGGAGGACGGGGATAGTCCCAGACTGATTCTTGTCCAGGGCCAGGTTCAATGCGTTGAGGTCTAATCATTTTATTAGTTGTTTGTTGTTTGTTGTTTGTGGTTTGTTCTTTGGACTAACTACTAACTACTAACTACTAACTACTAACTAATTTATTTACCACGCCATAACTTCTGTAACATCTGAAAAATGCTCACGAATAGTTCCTCTAGCCAAAGCATAGTGCTATCCAACAATTCTAAAATTTGCTCTAGTAGATGCTTATCATACCCAACTATTTTGGCTTTCGTTTCAATCCAATCTGGTTTTGCTTCAACTTCGGAAGTTTGGCGGTGTCGCCGCTGAGAAATTTTAGTGCGATCGCTTTGTTTTTCCAACTGAGAAATAGTGGATGCAGTTTGTGTGTCAGTGGCTAATTTAGCAGATTGTTTTTGAGTAGGAGTAAGGTCAAGAATTGGTTTTTGCCGTTGTACTAATCCCGCGCTGGATTTTGATTTTAGTGGTAATGTGATGCTTTTGAAGCGATGAATGAAGTTTTGTAGAGAAGAGATTGCTTTCTGAGTTGTAGAAAGGGTAGAGTTTGGAGTTGAAGTCGATGCAACTAACTGTTGATTGCTGACATTATTATTTGCAGGTTCACTTACTGCCTGAAAATCACCAAACAAATCACTCTCGCTTAGCCATAGATCTACTTCGTTAAGTTGCAACTGAGGCTTTTTAATAAAGGTTTGAGAAATAGAATGCTGTAGAAATCTTTGGTTTGGACTGATTGGTAAAGCTTCAGGAGTTCTATTTTTAGGTGTAGTTTGCTCTAGTTTTTTAGCCTGGCGTTCTCCAAAAAAGAAATTGACTGCCGCCCAAATTAAGTTCTTAATATTCGACGTCTGATTATTTAAATTATTAGCAACAACTACTGTTTGTGTGTTGGTAGTTATCTGCTCTTTACCGTAAATAAATATCTGGAACTGAGTTTGGAGAACTTGAATTAGCTGCCAACTGGCGCGAGATACTGGCTCTAAAGTATTTGTTTCCAACTTGGCAACAGCTGCATCTAGCAATGACAGCGATCGCCCAGTATTTAGTAAAGATGAATACCCAATATTTTTATCTACATTACCAGAGGATAGCGCTGGCAAGTTATTTTCACTGCTACTGGAAGTTAGCTTGATCAATAGGTTATTAATTTCACTTAATACCTTTGTTTCTTCCTTTACTTGAGATAATCGCCAGCAACGCCAGTAGTTAGCAACTTCTGCAATAATTCGGTCTTCCAATAGTTGCTGCTGCTGAGGCGTCAAAATATCCAGAATTTCATTATTAGGGCTGACCAACACCAACTGCCGATTAGATAAATCAGAGGCAATTCCCCGAATGTGAAGAAGATGGGGAGAGGGGGAGAGAGGGGGAGTGGGGGAATTAGGAGAAGGGGGGAGGGGGAGAGTGGGGGTAATATTTGACTCTTGACTTTTGACTTTTGACTCTTGACTCTTGACTCTTGACTGAAGTTGCAGACTCTCCACAGCCTGTAGCACTTGCTGAATGGGGATATCAGCTACTGGAGGAGTTTTAGGCTGGAAATCGGTATCATTTGCTTGTGCTTGTAACTGTAGCCTTTGTGGTTGCTGTCCGGCGTGTAGTTGTTTGTTTGCTGACTCAACAGCTTTTTGAATCAGCATAAATACAGGGTACATGAGTGCTTCTAGCGACCAACTGGCAGCAACTTGCAGATGGCGGAAGGTGCGTCCTACCCCTTCACTCCAGCGTCGAGATTGTTTGTGAACGAAGTTAAAAAGTCTGCTTTGATAGCGTTCAGAGGAAGCAGAAGGCATGGTAGTGAATTTTTGTTGAGAGCTTTGTGAATGATCCGATTCTCACCAAACAATAAAGTGGTTGTTTGTTAGTAGTTGGTGGTTGGTGGTTGGTGGTTGGTAGTTGTCTTTTATAAACGAGCGAACAACAATCAACAAACAACAAACAACAAACAACAGACAACTAACAATGAACTACATCATAGCGAAAATATGACCTCTCCCGTATCGCCATCCAATACTAAATTCATCTGGGCGGCAGTCGAGAAACTACGCTCTTTTTGTCAAGAGAATATTCTCCCGAATTGGCGCTTTTTGGCAGCGGATCTGGCTGTTGCTGAGGTAAACGCATCCTCTTTGTCTGATTGGACACCTGCCCAAATCAATGCTAAGGGACATATTGCTTGGGCTGGGGGACAAAAGGTTTTGTGGTTAGCGCAAAAATTAGTAATTCCTCAAGATTTACAGGGTTATGCCCTACAGGGTTTGTCTTTGCGGCTGGCGTTGGTTTGGTGGGCAAATTCTGCCGAAATATATGTGAATGGAGAGTTGCTGGGTGAAGGAGATTTATTTGATTGTTCTCCTCGGGTTTTACTCAGTCAGGCGGTGACGCCAGGGGAGGAATTATTAGTAGCTTTGCGTTTGGTGAGTCCGGGACATTGTGATGGGGCGTTGGTGCGATCGCTACTAGTTTATGAGTCCACTGATGATAACCGTCTCGATCCCGGTTTTGTGGCTGATGAGTTGGCTGTGACGCAGCGTTATTTAGAAAAATTTGCGCCAGAGAAGTTGGATAGTTTAGCAGCAATGGTGGAAGAGGTAATGAACCACAGAGACGCAGAGTACACAGAGGAAGAGAAGGGAGAGTTTGATCGGGCGCTTTTATCTTTACGTGATAAACTGCTGCAATCCAAAATCCAAAATCTAAAATCCAAAATCTATCTTTTGGGTCATGCTCATTTGGATATGGCGTGGTTGTGGCGTGTAAGCGAAACTTGGAGGGCAGCACAAGGTACTTTTGAGTCGGTTCTAAAATTGCAGGAAGATTTTTCGGAGTTGATTTTTTGTCATTCGACTCCAGCGTTGTATGCTTGGGTTGAGGAAAATCGCCCAGACTTGTTTAGGACTATTCAAGAACAAGTAGCAGCGGGAAATTGGGAAGTTGTGGGCGGTTTTTGGGTGGAACCGGAATTAAATTTGATTGCTGGTGAATCAATTGTTCGGCAGTTATTGTACGGTCAGCGCTACGTGCTGGAAAAGTTTGGCAAGCTTGCCAGTGTGGTTTGGGTTCCCGATACTTTTGGTTTTTGTGCGACTTTGCCGCAGTTCATGCAACAAGCAGGGATTGAATATTTCGTGACTCAAAAGTTGCGCTGGAATGATACGACTAAGTTTCCTTATGGTGCTTTTTGGTGGCATTCTCCCGATGGCAGTGAAATATTTAGTTTGATGTCCGCACCCATCGGTGAAGGAATCGATCCAGTGAAAATGGCTGACTACGCTATTGAATGGCAAACTCAAACTGGTTTTGCAAACTCGCTTTGGCTTCCTGGTGTCGGCGACCACGGCGGTGGCCCCACCCGTGATATGTTAGAAATCGCCCGACGCTGGCAAAAATCTCCTTTGTTCCCGCAACTAGAATTTACTACTGCTGAGAAATATCTTCAGCAACTTCAGTCAAGAGTCAAGAGTCAAGAGTCTCCCACTCGCTCACTCGCCGACTCGCCCACTCTCCCCACCTGGGACGATGAACTCTATCTGGAATTCCATCGCGGTTGCTATACCACTCACGGGGATCAAAAACGCTGGAATCGTCGTTGTGAAAATTTGTTGTACCAAGCGGAACTGTTTGCGGCGATCGCAACAATTAGCGGTGGGGTAAGTTATCCAAAGGCGGAACTAGAAGCTGCTTGGAAGAAAGTGTTATTTAACCAATTTCACGACATTCTGCCTGGTTCCTCGATTACTGAAGTTTACGAGGATGCCTTGCCAGAGTGGCAGGAAGTCGAAAAAGTGGGTACGGAGATATTGCAGGAATCATTAAGGGCGATCGCATCCCAAATTCGCTTCCCAGATCCGCCAAAACCCGACAGTTTGCCTGTAGTAGTGTTTAATTCTCTCAATTGGCAGCGTTCTGAAGTCGTCGCTGTTTCCTTACCCTCAGCGCCAACACTCAACCAGGAATGGCAGATTTATGATACCTCCGGACAGCAACTTGTCTCCCAGATGGGTGAGGCATCAACGCTGCTATTTTTGGCTAGCGATATTCCATCGGTTGGCTGTCGTCTTTTTTGGTTGTGTCCCTCTGAGTTTGAAAAAGACAATAATACAGCTCATTATGAAGATACCAAATTAGGTCTGCAAAAGCAAGAACAAATTTCGCCAGAAAGATTGACTTTAGAAAATGAATTTTTGCAGGTAATTGTTGACGAACAAACTGGTAATTTATCTAGCGTTTTTGACAAAGTCAATAACAGAGAAGTTCTCAATCAACCATGTGGAAATCAATTACAAGCCTTTCAAGACAGCGGTCAATACTGGGATGCATGGAACATTGATCCCAACTATGCCCAGCATCCTCTACCACCAGCCAAATTGAAATCTATTCAATGGCTAGAAAACGGCCCAGTACAAAGCCGCCTACGTGTGGTGCAACAACTCGGCGAATCGGAGTTCTGCTGTGATTACATTCTCTGGGCAGCTTCACCAATGCTGAAAATCGCTACGACTGTTGATTGGCAAGAACAGCAAGTATTAGTGAAAGCCGCTTTTCCTCTTAAGGTCGAAGCAGACTTTGCCACCTACGAAATTCCTTGTGGTGCGATTCGTCGCCCCACCAAACCTCAAACTCCAGCAGAACAGGCAAAATGGGAAGTCCCCGCTTTGCGTTGGGCAGATTTGACGGAAGAGATTGGAGAAAGGGATAAGGGAGACAACAGGGACAAGGGAGAAACTGCTAGCTTATCTCCTCAATCCTCAATCCAAAATCCAAAATCCAAAATCCAAAATTCTTACGGTGTTAGTTTGCTGAATGATTGTAAATATGGTTACGATGCTCAATCAAATCAGCTGCGCTTGACCTTACTACGCAGTCCCAGCTGGCCCGATCCTCAAGCAGATCGAGGTTTACATGAATTCACTTATGCCTTGTATCCCCATGCTGGTGACTGGAAATCAGCCTATACTACCCGACGCGGGTATGAATTGAATATACCCTTGCAAGTCATGGTGTGTCCAAACAACCTCGCCTCCAACTCTTCTACCACAGAACAAATACGTGCAGAAAGTGAAGTGAGTTTCTTAGATTTATCTGCTGAAAATTTAATCTTAATGGCGCTAAAGCAAGCAGAAGATGACCCACACCAGTGGATTATTCGTTGTTATGAATGCTGCGGAGAAACAGCCGAGTTGGGTTTGCAGAGTGATTTGGGGTTGAGTCTGGGAGAGTCGGTAGATTTGTTGGAGCGTTCCTTCTCGAAGACTGCATTCTCATCTTCTGAACGAACCTTGACTATCAAACCATGGAAAATTGCCAGTTTTCAACTGCAAGTCAACACTTGTGCAAGAATTTGAGCTAGGTAGTGGTTGGGTTGTTCTTTGTTGGTAGTTGGTGGTTGTTTATTGTTGGTTATTCCAAACAACCACCAACCAATTCCCATTTAATCTTCATGGTCCTCGAACGGATCGCTCAATTGCTTAGAGGGTGGGCCAAAAGCAGTGTAAATAGATAGCGCGGTGATGACAATCACAATCGCGCCAACGGAAATGCTAAGAACTGTTGCGGGTTCCATAATTTAGGGATAGATTATGAGTGCTATTCTTATAGAATATTACAGAAGATTAAAAAATGCTTTGGCAACTGATCTTAAGGTGAAATATGGCTCAAAGGACGCGGTTGGGAGATATCCTCAGACCCCTGAACTCTGAATATGGTAAAGTTGCTCCAGGTTGGGGTACTACCCCCCTGATGGCTGTTTTTATGGGTCTATTTTTCGTGTTTCTGCTGATTATTCTGCAACTCTATAACAAGTCAATAATGATCCAGGACGTCAATGTTGATTGGCGGAGTTTAGGGCGTTAATTGATAGGAAAGCTCTAAAGCTTGCATCAAAACGCTTACCCACCCGGCCAGTCCGGGTTTTTTTGTCAAGTTGGTAGTTAGTAGTTAGTAGTTAGTAGATAGTAGTTGGTTGTTAACCACTAACCACTAACCACTAACTATGTCTAAACTAAATTTGTGGGTTTCCGCAGCAGTTCTTGAGTTGACAGGAGAAAGCACAAATGAATGTATTTGGTATTGGTCTGCCGGAAATGGCTCTGATTATGGTTGTGGCGCTGTTAATCTTTGGGCCGAAGAAGTTGCCAGAAATTGGCCGCAGTATGGGAAAGGCGATTCGCGGTTTTCAAGATGCTTCTAGGGAGTTTCAAAATGAGTTTCAAAAAGAAGCAGCTCAGTTAGAAGAAGCGGTGAAGACTACTGCTGAAATTGAACCGAAGAAATTAGAGGCTGTGCAAAAGGAAGAAGTTTGAAGATTGAAGGCAAAAGGCAGGAGGATAATATATTTACTTAATCCTTCATAATTCATAACTCATAATTCATAATTCAGACTTCAAATGACAGAAGCCACTGCCAAAACAGCTTTGGTGATTCCCCAACTAATTGTCGGGTTGGGGAATCCAGAGCCTAAGTATGAACAAACACGCCATAATATTGGTTTTGCTGCGTTGGATGCTCTATCGCGTTCTTGGCAGATTCCTCTGGCAGAAAATCGCAAGTTTCAAGGTGAGTACGGCGAAGGTATCGCACCAACAAAAGACAAGATTCGCTTACTGAAACCGCTTACTTATATGAATCGCTCGGGACAGTCTATACAGGCTGTCATCAATTGGTACAAGTTGCCACCTGAGTCGGTATTGATAATTTATGATGATATGGATTTACCTCTAGGAAAGACTCGCTTGCGCTTGTCTGGTTCTGCTGGAGGACACAACGGTATGAAAAGCGCGATCGCCCATCTGGGTACGCAAAACTTCCCCCGCCTGAGGATCGGCATTGGTAGACCAAAAGATGCTACTAATAATGATGAAACTAATGCTGTCTCCCATGTATTGGGGAAATTTTCCGCTTCTGAAACTCAGCTTGTATCGGATGTACTCCTGTTTGTAACTGAATGCGTAGAATTATGCCTCAAACAAGGAGTAGAAAAAGCGATGAACCGTTGTAACAGCAGCATAATTTACATTCCTGAACCGAAAATTTCTCCAGCTAAGAATGTGTAATTATTGTGACTTGTTAATTACGCAATTTTTATAGAGGAAAGCCCAAGAAGCCCTAATTTATTGAACGCCGAAAAACCTTCACCGTGGCAAACACGGTGTTTTTTGTTTTTTCTTCTAGTTTGGTTGATGGGCAGCAGTTTTGCTTGCTCCATCTAACCACAATCGGACACTTGACGCGCTCCGTACCTGTGCAAGCCAATCCCCTTACACCCCAATCAGGGGTGTGGTTCTTCTTGCTGATTTTTTTTAAAAATGATAGCGGAGGCGCTTTAGCTGATTTAAGATTATTTTTTCAAGCAACGTCAGTACCGAGTCGGTTTATTTAAAACGCCGCTTGCGTCTAGCAGCCACTGCTTTGCGTTTGCGCTTTTCTAACGGTGTTTCAAAGTGCCGGTGATACTTAACATCAGCTAAGATGCCAGCTTTGGAAACCTGGCGTTTAAAGCGGCGCAGAGCCGATTCTATTCCTTCATTTTCTCCTAAAACCACTTGGGTCATTCTTGCGTTTTCCTCATGATCGATATATCCCATTGTAATGCCGCCTTTACCTTGGCGAAACTACATGTAAAATACTTATGACCAAAAAGAAGCGATCGCCTAATTGGGCATTGGGCATTGGGAATTGGGGATCGGGAATTGGGTATTGGTGAGAATTATGAATGCTGAAAATTTCATAATTCATAATTCATAATTCATAATTTTTATGCCCTAATCCCCAGTATCAATAGTAAGAGCAAGTTGATAGAGTTGGCGGCGGGGTAGGGAAGTAACTTTTGCTAACTCCCGGCTAGCTTGCGATCGCGATATTCCCTGAGCGATGAGTTTTGTTAACTCAGCTTTTAATTCTACTTCTGATAGCTGCAATTGAGTGGGTGAAGTTCCCGCTACTACTAAAGTGTACTCTCCTTGGGGTTCGCGATCGCGACACAAAGAAAGTGCCTCTGCCAGCGTTCCTCGCCAAAATTCCTCATAAAATTTAGTTAACTCCCGTGCCAAGACAATTTGGCGATCGGCTCCGAAAATATCTGCTAAATCTTGTAAAGTGTCTTGCAAACGGTGGGGAGACTCGTAGAAAATTAAAGTGCGAGATTCTGTTTTCAAGGATTCTAGGTGTTCTCGTCGCCCTTGAGCTTTCGCTGGCAAAAATCCTTCAAACACAAATCTTTCCGTTGGTAATCCTGCTGCACTTAAAGCTGTAATTGCCGCATTTGCACCAGGAATTGGTACTACCGCGATCCCAGCATCAATACATGCTTTGACTAATTCATATCCAGGGTCAGAAATTCCCGGCATACCTGCATCTGTAACTAGAGCGATCGCTTTACCCTCACCCAACTGCTTTAATAATTCTGGGATGCGACTATTACGATTGTGTTCGTGGTAACTCAGTTGTGGAGTTTTAATTTGAAAATGCTGTAGCAACTTCCCCGTATGGCGCGTATCTTCCGCTGCAATCAGATCCACCGCTTGTAAAATTCGCACTCCCCGGAAAGTCATATCTTCCAGGTTGCCAATTGGGGTGCCGACAACATAGAGTGTTCCTGGTTTTGGATCGGTTTGCATGAAGGAAAAGATAAGAGTTGTTAGTAGTTAGTAGATAGTAGTTAGTAGTTGGGTTTTACCACTAGCCCTGTCAAGGTAGTTAGAAAACAAACCCAAATGCTAGCACAGAAGACCATTTTCCTCTTAGTGTCTTAGTGTCTTGGTGGTGAAAAATAATTTTTTAACCACTAAGGCGCATGGACGCGCTTTATTCGGCTTCCCGCAGGGTAGACACCAAGAAAAATCCATTTCCAAGACTTACACCTTGACAGGGGTAGTTTTACCACTAACCACTAACTACTAACCACTAACCAATGACCAATAATGGCTTATTTGTTGGTTTATTAACCTTGGATCTAATTTACCTTGCCCAATCTCCCCCCAAGAACAATCAAAAAATAGTCGCTGCTGACTATACTGTTGCCGCAGGTGGCCCGGCTACAAATGCTGCTGTTGCTTTTAGCCATTTGGGTAATCTAGCTACAGTGTTAAGTGTAGTGGGTTCTCACCCGATGACGCAGCTAATTCGTGGGGACTTGCAAAAATATCAAATCGAAATCATTGACCTTGATCCCACCACAGAAAACCCACCGCCAGTTTCTTCTATCATTGTTACCCAAGCTAGCGGAGAACGCGCAGTAATTTCCATCAATGCTGTCAAAACTCAAGCCAACAGCCAAGCTATTCCGTTAGACATTCTCCAAAATATTGATATCGTACTAATTGACGGACATCAAATGACAGTTGGGATAGAAATTGCCCAAACAGCAAAAGCCAGAAATATCCCAGTTGTTATTGATGCTGGTAGCTGGAAATCAGGGTTTGAACAAAGTTTGCCATTTGTAGATTACGCGATTTGTTCTGCTAATTTCCATCCTCCCCATTGCCAGACAGAAGAAGAAGTGTTTGCCTATCTCAGTGGACTTGGCATTTCTCACATTGCTATTACCCACGGCGAAAAACCGATTCGGTATCTCACATATTCAGAGGGGAGTACAAATGGCTTTATAGATGTGCCAAAAATTCCAGCTGTTGATACACTGGGGGCTGGAGATATTTTCCACGGTGCTTTTTGTCATTACATCTTACGGGAAAATTTCACTGATGCATTAGCATCAGCTGCAAAGATTGCTGCTTTTTCCTGTCAATTTTTTGGCACACGCCGCTGGATGGAAACCTCACCCCCCTCCTCTGGGTAAGCCGAGAGGGGGGAAAGTAATAACTAATATACCCCTCCTTGCTAGCGGTGAGGGGCAAGGGGTGGGGTGATAAGTTCATGAAATATAAGGCAAAATTCATGCAAGACCTACAAAAAATCCTCGAACTAGCTTGTTCTGTCGGTTGGAGTGCAGCTGAAATACTGCGGTCTTATTACCATGAAACTTATCAAAATCTAGAAGTGCAGTATAAAGATAATGACCCTGTCACCATTGCCGATATTGCTGTAAGTCGCCACATTTTGGAGAAGCTACAAGCGGCTTTAGGTCAAGAAGATTTTGCCTATATTAGCGAAGAAACCTACAAACAAGAACAAACCAAGCACCCGAATTCTGGATGGGCGTGGATTATCGATCCTTTAGATGGCACGCGAGACTTTATTGAAAAGACTGGAGAGTATGCCATTCACATGGCCTTGGTCAAGGAACATCGCCCGATGTTAGCAGTAGTAGCACTCCCGGAGTTAGGAAAATTGTACTACGCGACCAAGGGCGGTGGTGCATTTGTAGAAAATAGCGATCGCCAAAGCACCTCTTTGAAAGTATCCTCACGGGAACGCATTGAAGATTTAACCCTTGTTGTCAGTCGTTCGCATCGCAATGACAGACTAGAATATTTACTGCAAAACTTGCCTTGTCAAAATCAAAAAGCCGTTGGTAGCGTAGGCTGTAAAATTGCCACTATTGTTGAACAACAGGCAGATATTTACATTTCCCTTTCTGGAAAATCTGCTCCTAAAGATTGGGATATGGCAGCACCAGAACTAATTTTGACAGAAGCTGGTGGTCAGTTCACCCACTTTGATGGTCAGCCATTGCAATACAACACCGGGGATATTAATCAATGGGGTGGTTTATTAGCTAGTAATGCTCAGTTCCATGACGTACTTTGTCAGCAAGCACAAAAGATTTTAGGAGAGTGGGAACAATACGGTTCGGTTAAAGGTTAAATGGAGAAAGCACGCTCGGTCATTTCCTTTCCCCTTTACCCATTCCCCCTTAACCAAACTTTATCGAGAGTGGGAAAGTATTAAAAATTAGGATTATGTTGCAAAAATTTACCCAGCAAACTGTAAGTAGGATATTGACAGATTTGCATAATATGCAGTCGTAAAGCTGTTTTGCCCCTCTTTTGTTTGTGCCATTCTAAGGAAGCCTTTAGAACATACAACATGGCAATAGTTTTTTCAAGAGCTAAGCTAATAGTTACTTAGGTTACAATTTCAGGTGAGGTGGGTTATGGGCGATCGCACCATGACTTTGACTAGTCTCTCTCAAGAGTTACGGCAAGTCACCGCCGACTTACACCAAGTAAATCCTTTAGTAGGACTATTACGCTTCAGCATACTTGGTTTGATATTTTTCAGCCTGGTGACATTAGCTTGGTTAACACCGAAGGTCAGCCTCTTTGTCGGTGCAACAATGCTGGCGGGAATATTCTATGGTTACTGGCTTCTGTGCACCCATGATATGATTCATCGGACGCTGACGGGATGGAATTGGTTCGATGCTTTGATGCCCCGATTGATCAGCTGGCCAATGCTGTGGCCCCACAGTATCTATGCAGAACTGCACCGTTTGCATCATGGCTGGAATGGGATTGATCTACGAGATCCAGAACGAGTCCAGTGGACTTGGCAAGAGTATCAGCAAGCTCATCCTCTTGTGCGCTGGTATGTGCGTCATCAGTGGGTCTGCGATATTTTTGTACTGGCGGGATTTGGGATGATTTTTAAAACGTTTATTAAGGGTGTGCGCTTCCAGACGGTAGTACCTCGGATACGTCAACAGTTGCTACTTGATATCACAGGTATGCTTCTGGTGAACGGTATTCTGCTGATCTTACTCATTTCTCAAGGAGTACTGCTGCGCTACTTGTTATTTTGGTTAATTTTAGAACGGGTTGCTGGAGTCATAGGACAGACGCGCGATCACTTAGAACACTATGCGCTTTGGGGCAGGTTTACAGGTCATCAACTGACGCAGTTCTATGCTTGTCGCAATCTCAACACTAGTTCCCTGGTCGGATGGTTGATGGGTGGTTTGAACTATCATGGTGTGCATCACGCTTTTCCTGATATTCCCTTTAACCGGCTTCCAGAAGCATTTCACCGCATTCAAGGGGTGTTGCAACAGCATGGTCTTCCCCTCATGCAATTGGAACCAGGCTACCTCAAATCAACTTATTGGTGGAGTCGTCATCCTTCCTTAATTGGTGAAGTTGACAACTCTGATACCACAGGTCGCCATTGCATGATTCCAGTTTAGTTTGGAAATTACCACATTAATCGAGTTGTTACTTGCAATACTTGGGCATGAAATTCCCAAGCTAAATTATCAACAGAAAGACTTTGCACCGCTTTAACTCCATCAACTGCTGGCCCGTACTTAACAATTGTTTCTAAAATACGAAACTCAATCTTTGGATTTAATCCTGAAATAATTGCCGATTTCCAGTCAGGACGAAGCAAAGATAAAGCCGTTAATAAACCAGTTGCCCCCCAGTTAGAAACCCCACAAACAATTAGATGATTGCAGGTAATGATGCAAGCAATTTTTTCACCATGACGAATATGTTGATGAATTACTTCTTTAGGAATGTTGCCCATTCCTAATTCATTACCTCCATCACCAATTCCCACGGAGATGATTTTTTCTGAAGCAAATAAAATATGTAAAGGTGCAGTATAAGCTGTAATATCTTGTCCTCTCATATTGCGGACTATGCCATCATAACTAGGGCCTGGTCTTTCTATAGAAATCACATGAGAAATAGGTCTTTCTAAAGAGTCCCAAAAATTGAGCAGCGAGGAAACCACTTGATGATTTCCTGTGGTCGTCTCCACTGGCACAATATCAAAAGGAATACTAGCAGGTACTCCTGCTGCCAGCAGTGCAATTTTGACTGCACGAAAGCAAAGAGAGTCAGTGACAATTCTGACAGGTATACCGACTCTCAGCAGACCTGCTGCTAAGAGAGCGCAACCTATGGGGCCATCGGTTTCGGGAGCAGGTGGATTAGCGTATGGCAGAAAAAAACCAGTAATAATAGCTACGTGAGGATCGGGATGTTCAGCGATGGAACAAGCTGTTGCCAGCAGTCCTCCCTTCGCTATTTGAACTAGTGGCTGAATGCCTCTACCAACATCCCGTCCGCAGATAGATTCTAGTTGGGCAATTTTGTCTAAGATTTCTGGGCAGTATTTCAAGGCAATTTTCATTAGGCAAACTGATTTGAAAATACTTTGTGCCTTTGTGCCTTGGTGGTTAAAAAAAATCTTGAAACACCCTTCGGGTTCGCCAGTCCCCCATCGTGACGGGAACCGCCAAGACGGGGGCTGGTCTCACCAAGACACTAAGACACAAAGAGTAAAATAATTTTTATGCTTAGGAGTGTAAGCAGTTCATGATGGTTATTTAGCTAGAAAAAGATTCATCTTTGATGTCTGTAATAAACATATGTCCAGGAGCGTGAGTAATTGCTATTTCTGGTTTGGCTTGAACAATTGCTGTTTGTGTGGTCACGCCACAGGCCCAAAATACAGGAATTTCTCCCTCACGAATTGTCACTGTATCCCCAAAATCAGGAGAATTTATATCTGCAATACCAATTGCACTTGGATCGCCTAGATGTACAGGCGCACCATGAGATTTGGGAAAATGGCTGGTAATCTGCACGGCGCGAATGGCGTCAGCAGGTGACAAGGGACGCATAGAAACTACTAAGGGGCCAGAAAACACGCCTGCTGACATACAATTAAGACTAGTTTTATACATCGGTACGTTTTTGCCTTCCTCAATATGTCTCACGGGTACGCCTACATTCATCAGTGCTGCTTCAAACGAAAACGAACAACCAATCAAAAAGGCGACAAAATCATCACGCCAAAATTCTTTGATATCCGTAACTTCCTCTAGAAGTTCACCGTGGCGAAACACATGGTAACGAGGTAAGTCAAATCTGATGTCAGCACCGGGTGCAACCATTTGAGGTTCGGGGTTCCCAACTTCAGTCACATCAAGTAAGGGACAGGGTTTGGGGTTGCGATGACAAAATAGCAGAAAGTCAAATGCAATAGATTTGGGCAATATGACTAGATTTGCCTGCACATACCCAGATGCAAGTCCAGGAGTAGGGGCTTGAAATTTTCCCTGGCGACATAGTTGACGGACTTCAGTTGCAGTCAATGATGGATTCATGAGTTTTAGCTGCTAGTGCTTGAAGGCAAAGGGAGGAATGGCTGATAAATTAATCTTTAGGCTTACTTCTAAATGTAGAGTTATTTATGCCGAGTTGCATTAGGCTTCAATGAGATGAATTCTATGAAAAATAAGGGTTGATTTATATTTTTGCTAAGGGCGATCGCGTTTCTTGGACTTCCTCGCAATTCAAAATGTCAAAAACGATAGGTATAAAATGACAAGACCTATCGGGATTATCATCAAAAAGCTAACATCAAAAACCGTGCAAGAATTTGTAAACTTTGCCACTCGTAGAACTGGAAAGCAAGTATTAAATAAATATAGGTTTATTCCATCTATCGATAAAAAATAGTGAAGATATGGCGATCGCACCACAAGCTGTGGTCATGGAAATTTTTTGCTATACTTCAAAGGCAGGAATTATTTTCGGTTGAGAATATCGTTTTGGTTATTATGAAGCGTCTCTCCGAATCTAACTCTCTACCTATGTGATTTCGGAGATGCACTATGTCAATTTATGTTGGTAATTTATCCTACGAGGTTAGGGAAGAAGACCTCAGGCAAGTTTTTGCTGAGTACGGCACAGTTAAGAAAGTTCAATTACCTACAGATCGCGAAACAGGTCGTTTACGCGGTTTTGGCTTCGTAGAAATGGAGTCAGATGCACAAGAACAAAGTGCTATTGATGCCCTTGACGGCGCAGAGTGGATGGGAAGAGACTTGAAGGTTAACAAAGCTAGACCTCGTACAGAGAAAACCAATCAAAAAAATTATTCTTCAGGTGGTGGCAGCTGGGGTAATGGTGGACGCAGCAATCGCCGCTACTAAAACCTTAAGATAAAACATTTAACCTCTAGAAACTCCAGCAGATTAAAGCAATGGCTTGACTCTGCTGGAAGTTTGTATTTAACGGAATGTAGATCAATCGCAACTCCTACTGTTTATCGCTCAGATAGCCTTGATAAAATTTAAGCTTCATTGGTGTAACACTGTTGTGTTTTTCTCTGTTGAGAGAGTATCGTTGCACAAGCTTTTTTGACTTTCTAAACATCTTTTATCGCACAGACTCAAAGATGATTGTTGTTGCGATTACGCAGAACAGAACAATTCCAAATCGCATAACTAAGTCTACAACATAAGGAAATAGCATAGCTGCTATCCCTATGCCTCCAAAAGGAGATGATAAAACATAGGCGATCGCTAAACCAACCAATGCTAATAAAAAATATTTAAGAAACACGCAAGCCAAGCGAAATAAAGACATAATTGTGAACTCCCGATCGGTGAATGTGAATAAGTAGTTGAGCAAAATTGAATTCATCGTGTCTCATATCTTGCACCTCACCGTACAACCCCAGATAAAGTAAAAAGATGTGCGATAAAGCTACCTGATTTTTATTGACTTTTATCGTTAAATTAGGAGTTCCGCTTTTTTTACTGAGTAATAAAATTACATCAATTTTTCTTGGTGCAAGATGTGAGGTGTGTAATTAATTCTGTTTGAGTACTTAAAAAAACAGAGCTGATGCGATGACTTGTTGCACCGATCAGCCCTGCTGTAGCCTTTTTCCAAACTCTCTTGGACTGAAAATTATTAACTTGTTGACCTCAAGGGCGAAAACAGTTTTTACTGCTTTTCCATACCTAGAGGTAAAATTTGGTAGTTAGTAGTTTACTAGCGATCGCTAACCACTAACCATTCTCTATTCATTATTTCCTATTGCCAGTCACCACGAAAAATACTTTTATTAAGCAGACCTACTCACAAATCAGTCAAAATCCAACAATTCGGTTTTCGTGCAGCTAAACATTGGCGCAGTTCTTCCTCTTCTGGATTTTGAAAAATCTAGCTTGAGTGAGCCAAACCCATTAGGTAACAAACTCCTCAACCTCTTTTGGAAGTGTTCGCGATAGATAGCTACTTGACTGTGCGTATCTAGTGGTAACTGTTCTACGTAGCTAATCAGATCCTTAGAAGGACAGCGCCAGGAACCCCGGAAGGAAATCAGACGCAGTTCAAATTCTTCCAAACCTATCTTGCGGATCGTAACTTCAATGATTCCATCCCTACAACTTTGACAAACAAGAAGATCTTGCTCGATCAAGTCAAAAAATTGATTAGGAGCCTCAGGTGGTGGCATAGAATACCTCAGTGCTAGTTACTTTAGCTATCCTCGCGATTTATACCTAGTACAAGAAGGCAAAAGGATAATGCCTGGAGTTATTCCTACGAAGCCTACCGACCCAGCCTTTGTTTGTGTAGCTGCACCATGCGCGGGTGAAAGCTAGTTTTTCAACTGGATAGTTATTTCTGCCATTTTGCACTAGTTAACTATATTTACACCTAGTTAGTTATAAATTCTATAGTTGCTTGATATAGTTGTCAATACTCATTGATAATTTAGGTTGACAAGTTGATAATTTAGAGTATATTTGGTAGTGGTGATTTGTTACCTAGTGTAATTTTTCGCCTTTTCTAGGGCTGGTTTGATCCTCTCCCGTCCTCTTGATTGCCAGAGAGCTGACTAAAGGAGATGTCTTGAATTCTACTGACGATAACCAAGTATAACTAAAAGCTCTTTTTTACCTCACATACTTATAAATTAGTCTGGAGAGGTTTACCCCTATGACTGAAATTTCCAAAAGCTTTTTGAGAGCAATTACGACTGAACGCAATATATCTGAAGCAGAACTAAGCGCCTTAGTTCTGGCTTTAGCTGGTCATACGGCAGAGTCTATAGCAACCACTCTTGAGATTAGTGCGGCGGCGGTGCGTAAGCGGCTTGGTTCGGTCTACCAAAAGTTTGGTATTGCCGGGAGTACTCCTGGAAAATTAGAGATCATCAGGAATCTCCTAAACGAGAGATATCAGTTATCAACAACAGCTAGTGCCTCATCCCAGCGGGATTTTGGCGAAGCACCAGATGTTCCCATTTTCTTTGGACGCGAGTTGGAGTTAGACCTTTTAGAGAAATGGGTAGTCAAAGATCGCTGCCGACTTGTGGCGATATTTGGTATGGGGGGAATTGGCAAAACAGCTTTATCTATGAAGCTGGCACAGAAAATTCAGGATCGGTTTGAGTACGCGATCTGGCGATCGCTGCGTCATGCACCTACTGTCCAAGAGATTCTGGCAGATGCGATCGCGTTCTTTTGCACAGACCACGAAGCGAAAATCGAATGGTCGGATGTAACAACGGGAATTTCACAACTAATTGCCTGTTTGCGGAAATACCGCTGTTTGCTCGTACTGGACAATGCAGAGTCAATCCTGCTGGGGGGTGAAAGTGCTGGACAGTATAAAAAAGGATATGAAGGATATGGGGAACTGTTCCGACAAATAGGAGAAATGCCTCATCAAAGCTGTTTGGTGTTAACTAGTCGAGAGATTCCGAGAGAAATTGTTACCTTGGAAGGAGACCAACTCAAAGTTCGAATCTTACAATTAAGCGGTTTAGAAAATCTGGCAGCAAAGAGCATTTTTGTTGGTAAAGGTGATTTTTTTGGTTCAGAGGAAGACTGGAACAAATTAATAGATCACTACGCAGGTAATCCCTTAGCATTAAAAATAGTTGCCACCACTATTCAAGAAGTATTTGGCGGGAATATTACTGAATTTCTCAGTCAAGGTAATTCAGTGTTTGTTGGGGATATTCGTAATCTTTTAGAACAGCAATTTAATCGTTTATCAGACTTAGAAAAAGAAATTTTATTTTGGCTGGCAATTAATTTGAAACCCACTTCCTTTTCAGAGTTACAAGCAGATATTATTTCCACTGCATCACAACCACAATTAATTGAAGCTTTAGAATCACTGCGGCGGCGATCGCTAATTAATAACGAAAAGGGTTTATCTAGATTTACGCTACAGCCCGTAGTCATGGAATATATGGTTAGCCAATTAGTTAACCAGATTTGTGAAGAAATTACCTCAGATATTACTCTAGAGAAAATTTCACTCTTCAAAAGGTATGCCTTACTAAAGGCTCAAACAGAAGGAAAAATCAGAAATACCCAAGTTCGTTTTCTATTGGAGCCAGTTGCTGAAAGATTAATTAATACTTTTGGTAATAAAAATCTCATCAAAGAACATCTTTTGCAAATTCTAACCATCTTGCAGGTAAATACACCACTTACATCAGGTTATGCAGGAGGAAATATTATTAATCTCCTTTGTCATTTAGGAATCGATTTAAGTGGTTGTAATTTTGCCAATTTAAAGATTTGTCAAGCATACCTCATCGGTGTGAAGTTGCATAATGTCAACTTTACTAATTCAGATTTATCCAAGTCTGTTTTTACTGGCAGCTTCGATAGTGTTTTGTCAGTAGCATTTCACCCAGTCAATGGAGAAATTGTTGCTACGGGTGATGCCGATGGCAGAATTAGTTTTTGGCGAACTGCAAACGGTGAACAAATTTGTAATTGGAAAGCACACGACAACTGGGTAAGAACCGTTGGATTTAGTCCAGATGGAAAATCACTTATTAGTAGTAGCGATGACCAAACTGTGAAACTATGGGATGTCAAAAGCCAAAAACTTTTAACAACTTTTCAGGGACATACTAATTGGATTAGGTCTGTAGTCTTTAATCCCCAAGGTCATATAGTCGCTAGCGGTAGTAGTGATGAAACTATCAGACTTTGGGATGTTCGCAGCCAGGAATGCTTGAAAATTTTAAAGGGACATAACAGCTTCGTACGTGATGTAATTTTCAGTCCTGATGGCAAAATTCTTGCTAGTGGCAGTGCCGATCAAACTATTAAGTTTTGGGATGTGAACACAGGCCAATGCCTTGATACTCTTCAAGGACATACAAAGTTGGTGTTGTCCTTAGACTTTAGCCCCGATGGCAAAATTCTCGCCAGCGCCAGTGCTGACCAAACAGTTAAACTCTGGGATATAACAAAGCGTGAATGTTTGCAGACTCTCAAAGGACACACCAGTTCAATACGTTCTGTAGCCTTCAGTCCCGATGGAAAAATTCTCGCTACTGGCAGTTCTGACCAAACAGTCAGACTTTGGGATATAACAACGCGCAAATGTTTTAAAACTCTTGAGGGACATACCAATTCCATACGGTCTGTTACCTTTAGTCCGGATGGAAAAACACTTGCCAGTGGTGGCTATGACAAAACCGTCAGGTTTTGGGATGTTGAGACTTATCAATGCATCCAAGTCTTGCAAGGATACACCAATTGGATACACGACCTAGCCGTTAGTGCAGATGGGAAGATAATTGCGAGTAGCAACGACGATAAAACTGTACGGTTGTGGGATATTCACACTGGCGAATGTATCCGCACTTTGGAAGGGCACACTGGTCGTCTCTGGTCTGTCGCTTACTCTCCAAGAACGCCTGCGGCGTACAATTCGATGGGGATATTAGCTAGCGGCGGTGATGACCACACTATCAGATTTTGGGATATTCTGACCGGACAGTGCGTGAAAATTTTGCAAAATAGCGATCGCGTTCGGTCTATTGCTTTTAGCCCTGATGGTCAAACTCTCGCCAGCGGTAGCGTTGACTGTAGTATCAAGCTATGGAATGTTCGTACAGGTCAATGCTTTGAGACTTTGCAGGGGCATACAAATTGGGTGCAGTCTGTCACTTTTAGTCCCGACGGTGAAATTCTCGCTAGCGCTAGTAACGATAAAACCGTGCGGCTGTGGAATGTCCATACAGGTGAATGTATTCGCACTTTGGAAGGACATACGATGCGAATCTGGTCTGTTGCTTTTAGCCCTACTTTGGAAGGGGGGTTTGGGGGGATCTTAGCCAGTGGTAGCGATGATAAAACTGTACGGCTGTGGGATATTTACACTGGAGAATGCCGTCAAATTTTACACTGTCAAGATTGGGTGCGTTCTGTGGCTTTTAGTACCGAAGGTAAAATTATTGCCTGTGCTTGCGTCAATCACACCGTAGAGATTTGGGATCTTGACAGCAGCCAGCGTATTAACACGCTGAAAGAACATAGCAATTGGGTGCGTTCTGTTACTTTCAGTTCCGATGGTTATTTATTCAGTGGTTCCCAAGATGGAGCCATCAAACAATGGAATATCACAACAGGTGAGTGCATCAAAACGTTTTTGCCAAAAAGACCTTATGAAGGGATGAACATTAAAGGTGTTGTTGGTTTGAACGAGGTACAAAAAGATACACTCAAAGAATTGGGTGCTATTGAAAATTAATCATTTTATCTTTGTGTCTTAGTGTCTTAGTGGTTCAAAAGTTTTTAACCACCAAGGCACAAAGACACCAAGTGTTTCAGCCAGCAGGCAAAAGGTAAAAATCTTTCTAATTTATCCTAAATATTAAAGAGATTAATGAATGTTACAAATTAAACCTAAGAAAATCGAACTATATGGAATAAAAGACATAGATCGGCTTCCCCAACTGCAAAAACTTTCAGCAGCAGACCGCTTGGCAATCAAAGCAGTTGCTCAAGTGTTGCCGTTCCGTGTCAATAACTACGTGGTAGAGGAGCTAATTGATTGGGAGAACATTCCTGATGACCCAATTTTCCGCCTCACCTTTCCTCAGGGAGAGATGTTATCTCCCGAATCTCTGGATAAGGTAATTTGGCATCTCCAAAATTCCACCCGAGAAGATTTGCGTCTGGTTGTAAATGCAATTCGATCGCAACTCAATCCCCATCCAGCTGGGCAAGTTGAATACAATGTTCCAACTCTTGATGGCAAGCGAGTACCGGGAATTCAACACAAATATCCCGAGACAGTCCTGATTTTTCCTACAGCCGGTCAAACTTGTCATGCATATTGCACGTTCTGCTTTCGCTGGCCGCAGTTTGTCGGTATGGACGGAATAAAATTTGCTACCCGCGAATCAGGACTTTTCCAAGACTATCTTCGCCAACATCAAGAGGTAACAGATGTTTTAATTACCGGGGGAGATCCGATGACGATGAAAGCTAGGCATCTCTCTTTGTATATCGAACCGCTATTAGGTGAGGGTTTTGAACATATCCAGACGATTCGGATTGGTACTAAGTCAGTAGCTTACTGGCCTTATCGGTTTGTGACAAATGAAGATGCTGATGATGTCTTGCGTTTGTTTGAGAAGGTAACTCTTGCAGGCAAGCATCTCGCGATTATGGCACACTATGACCACTGGAAAGAAATCGAAACCGAAATTGCTCAAGCAGCGATCCGCCACATTCGCACCACAGGAGCACAGATTCGTACCCAAGCGCCGCTCATGCGTGGAATTAATGATTCTTCCCAAGTATGGACGCGGATGTGGCAAGAGCAAGTTCGCTTAGGTTGCGTCCCCTACTACATGTTTATGGAACGTGACACCGGCGCAAAACACTACTTTGAAGTGCCAATCGTTCAAGCTTGGGAAATATTTCAAGCCGCAATCCAAAAGGTGTCTGGTTTAGCTCGTACGGTTCGAGGCCCAGTCATGTCAGCACTACCGGGTAAAGTTGCAGTGGATGGCGTCGCACAGATTAAGGGCGAGAAGGTTTTTGTACTTTCTTTCTTGCAAGGACGCGATCGCGATTGGTGCAAACGTCCCTTTTTTGCACGTTATGACGAGAAAGCAAACTGGTTAACTGATTTGGTTCCAGCCTTGGGAGAAAAGGAGTTTTTCTATGAACAGCAGCTACAGGAAATTCTTAAAATCCAAAGTCAAGTTTCCAATATTCATCGATGAGATTCTGATACTCGCCTACAAGTTGCAAAGAGTCGTTAACGAGAATTAAATGCTTATTAACAAGGTTCTGATATTTGTTCACGAGTATCAAAGATTCTTTAACGAGGTTCTAATTCTCGTCCGCGAGTGTCAAAGATTCATTAACAAGATTCCAATGCTCATTGATGAGTATCCAAGACTCATTGACGAGGTTCCGATATTTGTTCACGAGTATCAAAGATTCATCAACAAGGTTCCAATGCTCGTCCACGAGTATCCAAGTCTCATTAACGAAGTTCACAGACCGTTATCAGAAAAATGGGTTTAAAACCCATTTTTCTGATAACTTTTGCCAGAGTCAGTACTCCCAGTAAGGCTGCAACCACCAGCATCCAAGTTTGTGTCCACAGTAGCAGCTTGCGGCGATCGACGACATCGGCGATCGCTCCTGCTGGTAATGCCAGCAAAAAAAAGGTAAGCTAGCCGCCGCCTGCATTAGCGCTACCAACAGCGGTGAGTTGGGAGCCAGAGTGGTCATTAACCAAGCTGCCCCTACGTCGTGCATCCAAGTACCAATTGTTGATACCGCCGATGCTATCCACAAAGCACGAAATACTGGCTGCCGCAGGGGACTCCACATTGATGTAGGTGCTGCTGGTGCGGTCATAAGAGGAGTGGGGGAGTGGAGGAGTGGAGGAAAATATTACAGATGCTTCTACTGAGAATATAGAAATACTAGGATGGAACGCAACCCCATGTATTTTGAATAATGTCGGTAACACCAACTGTTCATTTTCGAGAAGCTATTCCCCAAGAAGATGCTTTGATTGCTCAACACTTTTATCAACTATGGCGAGATAACGACGTTTCAGCTGAATCCATCCGATCTGACTGGCTTGAGGTGATTCTGGACTTTATCAGCCGCGCTCGGCGAGAATTATACTACAAAGCTTTTGTTGCAGAAACTGGCGGTAAAGTGATCGGTTCAACTAGTTGTCAGTTGTTTACTGGTCTTTACCCCCACGTACTTGCAGAGCATTATCGTAAATATGGCTATGTTTGGGGTGTTTATGTTGACGTACATTTCCGTGGTCAAGGTATCGCCAAGCAGCTGACGAGTATGGCAGTTGACCACTTGCGGATACTAAACTGTACGCGAGTTATCCTCCACGCCTCGCCCTCTGGCAAACCAGTTTACGAACGCCTTGGTTTTTCGACAACCAACGAAATGCGGTTAGATATTTAGGTTGGTTAGTGATTAGTGGTTAGTGGTTAGTAGTTGTAGAGACGTGCCATGGCACGTCTCTACATTGGTTAGTGGTTAGTGGTTGGTAAATAATAACCAATGACTAATGACTATGACCAATGACTAATGACCAATGACTCTTGACTCTTGACTCATTAACGGTTGTGCCGATCGCAATATTACATCCAACAACCCCGGAAACAATACTTCTAAATCTTCTCGCCTGAGTGAATTTATATGTTGTGTTCCTTCTTTGCGCGTCCAGACTACGCCAGACTCTCTTAAAATTTTAAAGTGGTTGGACATGGTGGACTTGGCGATCGCAAAATCAAAATCGGCACAACACTGCTCCCCCTTAGTCGCCAATTGCCGTACAATCTCTAACCGTACAGGATCGCCTAAAGCATACAACACTCCTGCCAATGAAATATGTTTTCGCTCTGGATGATATAAGAATCTCATACTTGCATTATCCCAAAAATTAGATTATATTTTATTTATTCGATAAAATCGAATAAACGAAATAACAGGAGGCGAGTATGTCATCCATTACTAACGTGACAGAAGCCACATTCAGGCAAGAAGTCCTCGAAAGTGAAGTTACCGTGTTAGTAGACTTCTGGGCACCTTGGTGTGGTCCTTGTCGCATGGTGGCTCCCGTCGTAGATGAAGTGGCTGCCGAATACACAGGACAGGTGAAAGTGGTGAAGCTGAATACAGATCAAAATCCCACTGTTGCCAGCCATTATGGGATTCGCAGCATTCCGACACTCATGGTGTTTAAAGGCGGTCGGCAAGTCGATACGGTTGTCGGTGCAGTACCAAAAACAACCTTAGCTAAAACTTTAGCACAGTATCTGTAATCTAGGTTGATAGTTAGGTGGGCTAATTGCCCACCCTACCTAACTAAAAAATGGGTCATGGGGCATGGGGCAAAGGAACTGGAGAAGTAAAAAGTAAAAAGGTAAAAGAAAAAATTCTTTCTTTTTACTTTTAGCTTTTAACCCTTCGCTGCGCCCCTTGGGCATGCTTTTGACTTATTTT